>DATBOX010000141.1:0-56844 GCA_036561685.1 Candidatus Limnocylindrales bacterium
GGCGGGCTCCTGTCGGTCGCGGTCCTGGTCGCCGCCGTCGTGCTCGTCCTCGCCGCGTGGATCATCGCGGCCCAGCTTGACCCCGACCTGATCGGCAGCTGGCGATGGTCGGACGGGCTCCGCCAGCTCGCCTGAGCCCCCCGGCCTAGCGGCGGGAGCTGGCGGTGGTCGGAAGGGCTGCAGCTGGGCTAAGCCCAGGCGTCAGCGGCGCGCGCTCGCCCCGGTGGCTGCTCCGGCGGTGGCTTCGGCCCCCACGAGGCGCTGCGAGATGTAGACGGGGATCGTGGAAAGGAGGATCACGAAGAGCGCCACGACGTTGACGATGGGCCGCTGGTTGGGCTGGTGGAGGTGGTCGTAGATCCAGATCGGGATCGTCTCCTGGGTGCCGGCCACGAAATACGTGACGATGATCTCGTCGAACGACAGGGCGAACGCGAGCAGTGCGCCGGCCAGCAGGGCCGTGCGGATGACCGGCAGGGTCACGTAGCGGAAGGTCTGCAGCTGGTCCGCGCCGAGGTCGGCCGAGGCCTCCTCGAGCGACGACGAGGACCGCCGCAGGCGGGCGATGACGTTGTTGTAGACGACGACCACGCAGAACGTGGCGTGCCCGATGACGATCGTCAGCGTGCCCAGCCCAAGGCCGATGCCGCGGAACGCGGCGTTGAGGGCGATGCCCGTGATGATGCCGGGCAGGGCGATCGGCAGGACCAGGGCGAACGAGACGATGTCACGGCCAAAGAAGCGATAGCGGTGGACGGCCAGCGAGGCGGCCGTGCCCAGGATGATCGCCGCCAGCATGGCCAGCGTGGCGATCGAGACGGACAGCACCATCGCGTCGCGCACCGACTGGTTGTTGAAGGCGTCGCCGAACCACTGCAGCGAGAAGTTTGTGATCGGCCACGTCTGGCCCCGGTCGCCGTTGAAGGCGTACAGGGCGATGACCGCGATGGGCAGGTACAGGAACGCCACGGTCAGGCCCGTCGCGACCCGCAGGCCGACGCGCGCGGCAGCCGCCCTCATCTCACAGCGCCTCGAACGCGCCGAGACGGCGCACCGTGAGCAGGTAGACGGCCATGATGGCGATGGGGACCATGGCGAAGGCGGCCGCGAACGGGATGTCGCCGGCCACCCCGAGTTCGCCCACGATGACGTTGCCGATGAACTGCGAGTTGGACACGAGGCTCGGCGTGATGTAGTCGCCCAGGGTGAGCGAGAAGGTGAAGATCGACCCGGCCGCGAGGGCCGGGATGGCCAGCGGCAGGATGATCCGGCGGAACGTCGTCCACGGCCGTCCGCCGAGGTCGGCCGACGCCTCCAGGTACGAGGCGGGGATGCGTTCCAGCCCGGCGAAGATGGGCAGGATCATGTACGGCAGCCAGAGATAGATGAAGACGATCGTCATCGACAGGTCGGAGATGCCGAACAGCGAGCCCACGTTGGCGATGCCGAGCTGGGCGAAGGCCCAGTCGACCAGCCCGCTGTCGGAGAGGATCACCCGCCAGGCGTAGACCCGCACGAGGTAGCTGGCCCACAGCGGCAGGAGGACGGCCACCGCGAGCGCGGCCCGCGTGCGAGGCGAGGCCACGCGGGCCATGTAGAACGCGATGGGGAAGGCGATGACGGCGTCGGCCACCGTCACGATGGCGGCGATCACGGTCGTGCGCAGCGCGATCGTGGGGTAGACGCTCTCCGTGACCAGCTTCTGCAGGTTGGCCAGGCTGAACTGGTGGAGGACCTGGTGGGTGGTCGGGTCCAGGGTCCAGAAGGCCGAGACCAGCAGGAGCGCGAGCGAGCCGTAGTAGACCAGGCCGAACCAGCCGGCCGGCGGGACGAGCAGCGCCAGGAGCTGGAGCCGCGGGTGGCGGCTGAACCAGCCCAGCAGGCGCCGGCGCGCCCCGCCCGGCACGGGTATGGCGCCTAGCCCTTCACGCTCGTGTAGGCGTCGATCCACTTCGAGTAGTCGACACAGGTCTTGCCTCGACTATCTCCGCAGTCGGCGCTCGGCGTCTTCCAGAAGGCCACCGCGTTGTAGAACGCCGTGTCCTGGGCGTGGTAGATGGTGCAGAAGTCCTTGATGCCGTACGGGCCGTAGACGGCGTCGAGCTTGGGGCAGGCGAGGGGATTGGCCGGCGCCTCACCGAAGTACTCGGCCGACTGGACCTGGGTGTCGGGCTTGAGGGCCCACGCCATCCACAGGTACATGCAGTTGGGGTGCTTGGCGTACGCCGACATCATCCATGTGTCGGCCCATCCGGTCACGCCCTCGGTCGGCACGACGGTCGCGATCTTGACCTTGCCGTCGGCCGTGATGGTGTTGGCCTGGTACTGCCAGGCCGTGCCGATGGTCGACGTGCCGGCCTCGAAGTTGTCGATCTCGTCGGTGTACGAGGCCCAGTACTTGCCCACGAACGGCTGCTGCGCCTTGAGCAGGGCCACGGCCGCGTCGAACTGCGGCTGGGTCAACTCGTACGGATCGGTGATGCCAAGCGCCGGCTGGGCACTCTTGAGGTAGAGCGCCGCGTCGGCGATGTAGATGGGCCCGGCGTAGTCGGTGATCTTGCCCTTGACGGCGGCGGCCTGGGTGGGGTCGAAGACCGACGCCCAGCTGGTCGGGGCGGTCGTGAAGTCCTTCGTGTTGTACATCAGGAAGTTGGCGCCCCAGCCGAGCGAGATGCCGTAGTGCACCCCGTTGACCGTGTTGTGCGCGGGGCTCTGCAGGAACGGCGAGATGTTGACGTAGTCGGGGATGAGGTTGACGTTGATGGGCGCGATCTCGCCGGCACCGATCAGGCGGTTGGAGGCGTCGCCGGAGGCCGAGACGCCGTCATACAGCCCGTGGTTCTGGGTCATCAGGTTGTACATGTCGTCCGACGTGTCGGCCGTCTTGGCGTTGACCTTGCAACCGGTCGCGTCCTGGAACGGCTTGACCCAGTTGTAATGGGGGTCGTTGGAGCCGTCCTCGGCGTAGCCGGGCCAGATGACGAGGTCCAGCTCGCCTTCGCCGGCGCCCACGGAGGTGGGCAGACTGGGCCCGGCGCTCGCCGCCGGGGTCCCGGATGCGACCGTCGTGGGCGGCGCCACGCTGTTCGCGGGGGTGCCCGTCGCGGCCGGCGGGGTCGTCGCCGTGCCGGAACACGCGCTCGCCAGGATGGCCGTCGCGGCCACCAGGGCCGCCCATCGTCGGTTGTTCACGCCCGTACCTCCTCCTCCGGCGCCGGCACCGTGCCGGCGTCCACTGTCCCCTCGCCCCCGTCGGCCTGGACGGGGTAGTCATGTTCGCGGTTCCAGATGAGCCGCACGCGCCGACCCGAGGCCGCCAGGGCCTGCGTCGACGAGGTCGCCAGGTTCTGCTGGGTGACCACCAGTCGCGGGCCCAGGTCAAGGTGGACGACGTATCGCGTGTCCGAGCCCAGGTACACGACCTCGCCGATGCGCCCCAGGGCGCTCGTTTCGTCGGCCGCCACGGGATCGTCGGGCTCGGCGATGCGGATCTTCTCGGGCCGCACCGTGAACGTCCCGGCGCGTCCCACGATCTGGCGCGCGGCCTCGCCGCTGAGCAGGTTGGAGGTGCCCACGAAGCCCGCCACGAACGCCGTCGCCGGTCGCTCGTAGACCTCCGCCGGGGCGCCGACCTGCTCGATCCGCCCACGGCTGAAGACGGCCAGGCGGTCGCTCATGGCGAGCGCCTCCTCCTGGTCGTGCGTCACGTAGATGAAGGTGATGCCGACGCGCTGCTGGATGGCCTTGAGCTCCAGCTGCATCTCCTCGCGGAGCTTGAGGTCGAGCGCCCCGAGCGGCTCGTCCAGCAGCAGCACCTTGGGCTGGTTCACCAGCGCTCGGGCGAGCGCCACCCGCTGTCGCTGGCCGCCGGAGAGCTGGGCCGGGCGGCGGGCGTCGTACCCGTCGAGGCGCACCATGCGGAGCGCATCGGCGACGCGGGTCCGTCGCTCCTCGCGGGGCACCTTGCGGATCATCAGGCCGTAGGCCACGTTGTCGGCGACCGTCATGTGGGGGAACAGGGCGTAGTCCTGGAAGACGGTGTTGACGTCGCGCTCGAAGGGTGGGCGGCGCGTGACGTCCTCGCCGGAGAGCAGGATCCGGCCACTGGTGGGCAACTCGAAGCCGGCGATCATGCGCAGGGTCGTGGTCTTGCCCGAGCCGGACGGGCCAAGGAGTGAGAAGAACTCGCCGACCCTGACGTCAAGGTCCACGCCGGCCACGGCCACGACCTCACCGAAGGTCTTGCGCACCCCCTCCAGGCGCACGGCGACGGCGGGCGGCACCGCCTCGGCGGTAGTGACGTTGGCGGTACCAGCCTGCACGCCGTCCCTCAATGCGCGGGTCCATGGCACCGGAGGTGCGACCTGTTCTCCCGCCAGGGTCGCGGCGCCTCGATGGCACCGCACTGTGCGACCTCCCGCGGACCGGTGTCAAGTCGCTGCGTGCGGCTGCGCCGACGCTACACTTGCCCCGCAAGCCAACGCGCAGGACAAGGAGATCTGCCCGCATGACGTATGTCATCGCCGAGCCGTGTATCGACGTGATCGACCAGGCATGCGTGGCGGTCTGCCCGGTGGACTGTATCCACTTCGAGCAGGGCGTCGATCGCATGCTCTACATCGATCCCAACGAGTGCATCGACTGCGGGGCGTGCGAACCCGAGTGCCCCGTGACGGCCATCTTCCCCGAGGATTCGCTGCCGCCCGAATGGGCCGCCTACACGCGGGTCAACGCCCAGTGGTTCGAGGACAAGGCGGCCGCGCGCGTCGCCGTGGACGGCCTCAAACCTCGCTGACCGCCCGAGGCACCCGGCCGGGGCAGATCCCCGGCCCTTCCCGCCGCTCGGCCATGGTCTGCCGCTAGGCTGACGCCGTGCGCATCGTCTCACTCCTGCCGTCGGCCACCGAGATCGTCTTCGCCCTCGGCCTGGGCGACGAGATGGTCGGCCGGACCCACGAATGCGACTATCCGCCGGCAGCGGCCACCGTGCCGGTCATGACCGCCGATGCCACTCCCGAGCCGGGTGCCCCGAGTCGGCGCATCCACGACCGCGTGCGCGCCCAGCTGCACGGCGGGAGCGCCATCTACCGCCTCGACGAGGCGGCCCTCGCCGCGGCCCGGCCGGACCTCATCCTGACCCAGGAGCTGTGCGAGGTGTGCGCCGTCAGCTACCGCCAGGTCGCCGAGGCGGTCCGGGCCATCGACGCCGAGGTGACGGTGGTCAGCCTGGAACCGACCTCCCTGGAGGGCATCTTCAACACGATCACCACGGTCGGCGCCTATGCCTCGGCAGAGGACGAGGCAGTCGGCCTCGTGGAGGTCCTGCGCGAGCGCCTGGCTGCCCTGGAGAACCGCGTGCTCGAACGGCGCCTCGACGGCGTCGCCCCCCGGCGCGTCGTCTGCGCCGAGTGGCTCGATCCGCCCTTCACCGCCGGTCACTGGGTCCCCGAGCAGGTGCGGCGCGCCGGCGGCTGGGAGCTGCTGGGGCAGGCCGGCGCCCGGTCGGTCGAGACGACATGGGAGGCCGTCCGCGACGTCGATCCGCAGCAGCTCTTCCTCATGCCGTGCGGCTTCGACGCGACCCAGACGCGGGACGAGTGGGCGCGCACGCCCCATCCCGCCTGGTTCGCCGACCTCCAGGCGGTGCGTGAGGGCCAGGTGTTCGCCGTCGACGGGTCGGCCTACTTCAGCCGGCCCGGGCCGCGGGCCATCGAGGGCGTCGCCCTGCTGGCCGAATTGATGGACCCGGTCGGCTTCGCCGGAGAGGCGCCGCCGGGCAGCTGGTCCCCGGCCTAGACCTTGGGCAGCCCGGCGAGGGCCGCCGCCACCTTCTCCGTGGGGTACTCGTAGTCCTCCAGGCGCCCGCTCAGGTAGCGCTCGTAGGCCGACAGGTCGAAGTGTCCGTGGCCGCACAGGTTGAACAGGATGACCTTGGCCTGGCCGGCCTCGCGGGCCGCCACCGCCTCGTCGATGGCGACCTTGATGGCGTGGGCCGGCTCGGGGGCGGGCAGGATGCCCTCGGCCCGGGCGAACATCACGCCGGCCTCGAACGTGGCCTTCTGGTGGACGGCCTGGGCCTCGATCACGCCCTGCTCCTTGAGCAGGCTGACGAGCGGTGCCATGCCGTGGTAGCGCAAGCCCCCGGCGTGGATCGGGTCGGGCACGAAGTCGTGGCCCAGCGTGTGCATCTTGACCAGCGGCGTCATCTGGCCGGTGTCGCCGAAGTCGTAGGCGTAGACGCCGCGCGTCATGGACGGCGCGGCCTCCGGCTCGACCGCGATGACCCGGTAGTCGGCCTCGCCGCGCAGCTTCTGGCCCAGGAACGGGAAGGTCAGGCCGGCGAAGTTCGAGCCGCCGCCGGTGCAGCCGATGATCACGTCGGGGCTCTCGCCGGCCATGGCCATCTGCTCGATCGCCTCCTGGCCGATGACGGTCTGGTGCAGCAGCACGTGGTTGAGCACCGAGCCCAGGGAGTACTTCGTGTCGTCGCGCTTGGCCGCGTCCTCGACCGCCTCCGAGATGGCGATGCCGAGCGAGCCGGGGCTGTCGGGGTCATCCGCCAGCACCCGCCGGCCGTAGTCGGTGGTCAGGCTGGGGCTGGCCACGACCTCCGCGCCATAGACCTCCATGAGCACGCGGCGGTACGGCTTCTGGTCGTAGCTGACGCGCACCATGTAGACCTTGACCTCGAGGCCGAAGAGCGCACCGGCGAAGGCGAGGGCGGTACCCCACTGGCCGGCGCCCGTCTCGGTCGCGAGGCGCTTCACGCCCTCGGCCTTGTTGTAGTAGGCCTGGGCGATGGCCGTGTTGGGCTTGTGGCTGCCGGCGGGGCTGACGCCCTCGTACTTGTAGTAGATATGGGCCGGCGTCTGAAGGACCGCTTCCAGGCGATGCGCGCGATAGAGCGGCGACGGCCGGTAGAGGGCGTAGGCATCGCGTACCGGCCCGGGGATCTCGATCTCGCGCTCGGTGCTGACCTCCTGGCCGATGAGGGCCATGGGGAAGAGCGGCGCAAGATCGGCCGGGCCGATCGGCTGGCCGGTGCCGGGATGGAGCACCGGGGCGGGTGGCGTGGGCAGGTCGGCCGCGATGTTGTACCAGACGCGCGGGATGCGTGACTCATCCAGCACGAACTTGGTGCGCTTCTCCGCCATGGCCCGCTCCTCCTCCTGGTCGCCGGCTGCCGGCCATCGGGTGCGCGCCATGGCCGCCGGGGGGCACAGGATACCGGGCGCGCGCGCCGGCGGCGACATGCGGCCCGCTCATGGCACGATGGCACGGTGCCGGTTCGTGAGACGTTCGACTGCCTGTGGTGCGGCCAGCACTGGACGGTGCGTGACCGGCAGGACCTGGAAGCGTGGGCCCACCTGTGCCCCGAGTGCCTGGGCCGTGCGGGCGACAACCCGTTCCTGCGGGCGCGGCTGCGGGCCGCCCTGGCCGAGCGAGCGGGCGCCGCGCAGGGGTCGGGCGCCGCGCAGGGGTCGGCCGTCGCGGAGGAGTCGGCCCGCGCCGGGGCGGCGACGGTTGACGAGCCGACCGACGCGGACCTGATCGCCTACTACGACGCTCGGGCCCCGGAGTACGACGACTTCTACCTGCGCCGCGGGCGGTACCGGCGTGGCGTGATCGACGACATGGCGTGGCAGATGGAGCTTGATCAGGCCACCGCCTGGCTGGATGACGTGCCCTTCAGCGGCCGCCTGGTGGAGCTGGCGAGCGGTACCGGATGGTGGTCGCCGCTGCTGGCCGGCAAGGGCGAGTTGTGGTGCTACGACGCGGCCGCGGCACCACTCGAGCTGGCGCGCCGGCGACTGGTCGCCCACCACCTGCTGGCCCACTTGCATCAGCGCGACGCATGGGCGCCGCCGGAGCCGCCTCCCGCGGGCGGGCTGTTCACCGGCTTCTGGCTGAGCCACGTGCCGCGCCATCGCCTGGCCGACTTCCTGCGCCTCGCCCGAGCCTGGCTCGCGCCGGGCGGGACCTATGCATTCATCGACTCGCGCCTCGACCCGGCGTCCGGTGCCGCCGGCAACGACTGGGACGCCGCCACCGAGGTGGCCACGCGGCGCCTGGCGGACGGCCGTGCCTTCCGCGTGCCGAAGGTGTTCTACGAGCCGGCCGAACTGGAGCGGGCGCTTGGCACGGCCGGCTTCAGCGACGCCACCGTCTCCACCACGGGCCGGTTCTTCCTCCTGGGCCGCGCCACCGCCTGAGCCCGTCGGCCCGTCGGTATACTCGGCGCCCATGTCGCTCGCCACCGCCACCATCGGCATCGTCGGTTCTGGAGTCATGGCGGAGGCCATGATCGCGGGGCTCCTGCGTGGCGGTGACGTGAGCCCGGAGCGCATCGTGGCCAGCCATCCGCGGGCCGACCGACGGGCGCAGCTGGAACAGACGTACGGCATCCGGGCCGTCGAGTCCAACGCCGCGGCCGCCGACGGCGCCGATGTCATCGTGCTCGGCGTCAAGCCCCAGATGCTCATCCGCGTGGGCCGGGACCTGGCCCCCGTCCTGAGCGAGGGGCAACTCGTCCTGAGCATCATCGCGGGGGCCACCACGACCGCCCTCGCCAACGCCCTGCGGCACCGCCAGATCGTGCGCAGCATGCCCAACACGCCGGCGCGCCTGGGGCGGGGCATGACCGTGTGGTACGCCACGCCAGAGGTCAGCGCGGCGCAGCGCGCGCAGGCCGCGAGCCTGCTGCAGACCCTCGGTGCCGAGCTGGCCGTGGACGACGAGCGCATGGTGGCCATGGCCACGGCGGTCAGCGGGACCGGGCCCACGTACGTCTTCCTGGTCATGGAGGCCCTCATCGACTCGGCCGTCCACCTGGGCTTCCCGCGCCACATCGCCCACGACCTCGTGGTGGAGACGCTCGAGGGCAGCACCTACTTCGCCAAGCAGAGCGGCGACCACCCCGCCGTGCTGCGCAACATGGTCACCTCGCCGGGCGGGACCAGCGCCGCCGCGCTCCACGAGCTCGAATCGGGGCGCCTGCGGACCGTGCTCTCGGAGGCGGTCTGGGCGGCTTACCGGCGCACCGAAGAGCTCGGCCGGCAACTCGAGGACGCCACCGCGCCCGACGCGGATCACTGAGGCGAGCCCTGGACGGCTCGTCTGATTGGCGGCGCCTCGCGCTGATCTTCGCCACGGCGGGCTTCGTCGAAACGGTCAGCTTCGGGCACTTCGTGACGTTCATGCCCCTGCTCGTGCGGAGTCTCGGGGTCACCGACTCAGGGCTGGCCGTGACGGTCGGCATCCTGTCCGTGGCGGCCTTCATCGCGGGCCTGCCGCTCGTGCCCTTCTGGGGTGCGTGGGCCGACCGCTACTCGCGCAAGGCGGTCATCGTGCGCAGCGCGGCCGTGGAGACGGTGCTGTTCCTGCTCCTGTCGCGGGTCGGTGCCGTGTGGCAGCTCTTCGTGCTCGTGCCGCTGGCCGGCCTCGTGCTGGGCAACACGGGGGTCATGCTGTCCGAGGTCTCCGACCGGGCGCCCCGGGCCCGCCTGGCGCTGGCCATCAGCATCGTCGGGACGGCCAGCCCGCTCGGGTTCGCCGTGGGGCCCGCCATCGGCGGCGTGATCGCGGACCACTCCTCGGTGCAGACGCTCTTCCTGCTCGACGGGCTGCTCTCGCTGGCCATGGTCGTGATGCTCACTACCCTGTATCACGAGCATCGCGAGCGCCCGTCAGGCGGCTCGGTGCTCGCGCTGGTGCGTGCCTCGCTGAGCGCCATCGTGCGCACGCCGCTGGCCCGTGGCGTGTTCGCCGGCTACTCCCTCCTGCTGCTGGGGCAGCGCCTGGTGGCGCCCTACCTGCCGCTGTACGTCGAACGGCTGTCCGGACCGGTCCAGCTGGCCACGGTCGTCGGGCTGGTGGCGGGCGCCTACGGGGTGGCCTCGGCGGTCGGCTCGCCGGTCGCCGGCACCGTGGCCGACCGGGTGGGGTACCGGCGCGTCTTCGCGGTGGGGGCGATCGTCGCCGGGGCCTGCCTGCTGCTCGCATCGGTGGCCCCGTCGCTCCTGCCGTTCGCGCTCGTCTACGCCGGGTCCGGCATCGGCTTCGCCGCCTGCAGCTCGATGCTGTTCACGATGCTCGCCTCGGGCCTGCCCAAGGCCATCCGCTCGAGCGTGCTCAACCTCGCCCTGGCACCCCTCTACCTCAGTGGTGTCGCCGGCTCCCTGGCCTCGGCGGCGGTCCTGCAGCTCAACGGCGGCGACCTGGGCCCGCTGTGGGTGGGCGGCGGGGTGGCCGTCCTGCTGTCGCTCCTGCCGGTGGCCCGCCTGCGGCTGGCCGCGGCGCCCTCCCCGCCGGCGGCGCCGGCGCCGGCCTGACTCCCACCTACCGCGAGCGGCGGTAGCGGCGGCGGCGCTTCGCGGCGGCTGCGCCGGTGCCGTCGTAGGCGACGATGCTGATCGAACCGTCCTCCTCCAGCGTCGCCAGCTTGACCTGGCGGACCTCCTCAAGGCCGTGCTCGCGGAGCGCTGCGCCAAGATCGGCGTCATCGAGGCCTTCCTCCTCCACGATGGCGGGCAGCCAGGTCCCGTCACGCCCGATGGTCGTCGGCTCGAACTGCAGGAACCGGCGCACCCACGGCACCCGGGCGCGCAGCAGCCCGATGATCGAGGTCACCACGAAGAGCGTGGCGATGACGATCAGGCCCCCGGTCACCGATGAGTCGGGCCCCGTCATGGCCGGCTGGAGGGCGTTGGCCGCCAGGAGGACGAGCGCGAGATCGAACAGCGTGAACTGGCCAAGCTCCCGCTTGCCCGAGACCCGCAGGAGCAGGAAGAAGACGAGATAGACGATCGCCGAGCGGACGACCAGTTCGAGCGGCGAGACGGTCAGGCCGAACATCATCCCTCCGGTCGGCGGCTCACGGGTAGATGCGAGCGGCTCAGGCAGCCGAACCAGGCGTGGCCGGCCCCGATCCGCCCAGGATCGCCGCCCGCTGATCGGCCGGCACGAGCGACTCGACCAGGGCCGTCAGCAGCTTCGTCTGGCGCAGGAGTTCGGCGTCCTGGAGATCGAGATGCTTCATGACCGCCTCGGTGTCGTGGAACATCTTGCCCACCGTCTTGTATTCGGCGTCCGACCGCACCTCAGCATGGCGATTCTGGAGGTTCTGGCCGACCATGATCAGGGGCATCAGCAGCAGCTGGACGATGTTGCCGAGGAAAAGCAGGAAGGCGAACGGGAACGGGTCGAAGGCGCCCTTGCCCGAGACCGACTGCCAGATCATCCAGCCGGCGAGGATGAGCGCGAACACGTAGACCGCATACATCGTGCCGATCGCGCCGGTGATGACGAGCGCGATGCGGTCCTGTGCGCTCAGGCTCTGCTGGACCTTCTTGTAGGAGTTCTCCCGCTGGTGCGGGTCGGGCGTGAATTCGCCGAGGGTGCCCCTGCCTTGCGGGGCGGCGGCCGCTGGCGTTGCGGACATGGATGCGCCTCCTGAGCATCGGGTCGGCGAAGCCGCCGGCCTCCCTGACCGGCGTACGATACGGCCGATGGCCGCCGCCGCTTCGGTCGCCCGCGAACTCCCGGGCCGGGCCTTGCGCGCCAGCCTCCTGTGGGCCTCGGGACGGCGCTCGCTGGCGCGGGTAGCGACGGCGACGCCCCTGACCCGTGGGATGGTGTGGCGCTTCGTGGCCGGCGAGACCCAGGAGGCCGGCCTGGAGGCCCTGGCCCGACTCCGCGACGCCGGATTCCACACCACGGCTGACGTGCTCGGAGAGGCGGTCTCCAGCGAGGCCATGGCGACGCGGGCGGCCGATTCCTACATCCGCCTGCTGGATGGCCTGGCCCAGCGGGGCCTCGAGGGCAACGTCAGCGTCAAGCTCACGCAGCTGGGCCTGGACCACGGGATCCAGGGCTGTCGCGTCCAGCTCCGCCGCGTCATCGAGGCGGCCGCGCGGACGAGCGCCTTCGTGCGCGTCGACATGGAGGACCACCACCGCACCGACGCCACGCTGGCCCTGGTCCACGAGATGCACGCCACGCACCCCGACGTTGGCGCGGTCATCCAGGCCTACCTGCGCCGCTCGGCGGACGATGTCGCCGCGCTCATCGCCGCGGGCACGCGCGTCCGCCTCTGCAAGGGCGCCTACCAGGAGCCGGCAAGCGTGGCCTTCCCGCACAAGGGGGACGTGGACACCAACTATGAGCGGCTGGCCCAGACGCTCCTGGTCGACGGCACGTATCCGGCCCTGGCGACCCACGACGAACGCCTCATCGAGCGGCTGCTCGTCTTCACCAGGGAGCGGGGCATCGACCCGTCGCGGTTCGAGTTCCAGATGCTCTACGGCATCCGGCGCGACCTGCAGGACCGCCTGCGCGACGGCGGCTACACCGTGCGGGTGTACGTCCCGTTCGGGACGGAGTGGTACCCCTATTTCATGCGCCGGCTGGCGGAGCGACCGGCGAACGTGCTCTTCATCACCCGCTCGCTCCTCAGCGAGGGCCGCCGCGCCAAGCGCTAGACGCTAGGGGCCCCAGGCGCCAGACGCGCGCCAAGCAGCTCGTCCAGCTGGTCGGCGTGCTCCTCCAGGTGGGTGACCCAGAAACGGTCGACCATCGCCGGCAGGCGCATCGCCCCCAGTCGCGGATGCAGGCCGGCCGCGTCCCAGGCGGTGTCGGGCAGGCCCCGGATGAAGGCCTCGGCGGCCGTGATGCCCTGATCCACGCGCCCATGGAGGGCCCGCGGGTGATCGTGCCGGTCCTGCTCGATGGCCAGGATGCGCGTCGGGTCGGCCGCCGTGCGGCCGAACGGGATGGGCTCGGCCACGCCATCCGCCCGCGCCGCAAGGAGCCGCTTGAACTGGTCGAGCCAGTAAGCGGGGAACTCGGCGAGGTGGGCCCACACCTGCCCGGCCTCCCAGCGCTCGCCCGTCTGGGGATCGGCGCCGGTCAGGCCGGCATGGGCGCCGCTGGCGGCGTGGGCTGCCAGGCGTACGCGGACGGCCTCCATGCGCGCGATCGCGGCGGTCGCTTCGTCGGTCATGGCCACAGTGAACCACGCCGCGCAACGGCGCGCTCAGTCGGCGGCCGGGGGGGATGATGGACGAGGATCGAACGACCCGCGGCCGGTGGCGACTCATACAGGTCGATGCCCCGCCCGGGGCGCGATGCGGAGGGACGCGGGTGCAGGTGGCACTCGTCCAGGCGGCGATCGACGGCGATGAGGGCGCGTTCGCGGCCCTGGCGAGGGGCGCCAGCGACCGCCTGATGGCGGTCGCCTACCGCATCCTCCGCGACAGCCAGCTGGCCGAGGACGCCCTGCAGGCGACGCTCGTCGCCGCATGGCGGCAGCTGCCGGCCCTCCGCGATGCGGAGCGCTTCGATGCGTGGCTCCACCGCCTGCTGGTCCACGCCTGCTACGCGGGAGGCCCGCCGGCGGCGCCGCTGGGCCCTCGTCATGACCATCCGGCCGCTTGCGTCCGTCGCGCCCGAGGACCAGTACCTGGCCGTCGACGACCGCGACCGGCTCGAGCGGGCCTTCAGCCGCCTGCCCGTCGACCAGCGGGCCGTGCTCGTCTTCCATCACTACCTGGGCCTCTCGGTGCCCGAGGTCGCCGACCGCCTGGGAATCCCGCTTGGCACGGCCAAGTCACGCCTCCACTACGCCTCGGCGGCGCTGCGAGCCGCGCTCGATGCCGATGCCCGGGGCCCCACGCTGCACCAGGAGCGACCCGCATGAGCGCCTCCCCCGACATCGACCAGCTCGTGCGGGCCTTCCTGCACGAGGGCCCCACGACCGCCCCCGAGCGCGCCGTCGACGCCGCGCTGGATTCCGTCCATCGGGTGCGTCGCCTGCCTCGCCCAAGGACACGGAGGGACTTCTTCATGGCTCGTTCGAACCTCACCGCCGGGGCGATCGTGGTGGTGCTCGCCATCGCGCTCGGCGCCTGGATCCTTCGCCCGCTGGGCGGCACTGGCGTGGAAACCTCGCCCAGCCCGACGGCGCCGGCGGCGTCGACCACGCCCGCCCCAAGTGAGGCGGTTCCGACCGCAACGGCGGTCATCGTCGGACCGGACGGGCCCCTGGAGGTGGGCCAGACCTATCGCGTGCCCGGCTTCACGGTTCCCTTCAGCTTCACCACGCCGGACTTCCCACCGGCGCCGCCATCGGTGCTCCCGCCACGTATCGTCGGGGATCCGCACGTCCGCGGCATCTATCGCATCTGGGAAGACGGGGTGGGCGCGCTGACCATCTCGTATGACACGCCCCAGGCGGTCGATCTCTGTCATCCGGACCAGGGCACGGTGCCGGGAGTGCCCTCCACGCCGGAGGCGGTCGGCGCGTGGCTCGCGGCCGACCCGGCCTTGAAGGTCTCGAAGCCGACCCCGATCACCGTCGACGGACGCCGGTCGCTCTACTGGGACGTCACGTTCGGGAGCAGCTGCTATGCCGGCCCGGGCCCGGCGGCGGGCGGGCCGGCGATGACCATCCGCGCCGGGGAGTGGCACCGCTTCTACGCCATCTGGACCGGCGTGCGGACCCTGCTGGCCACGGAGTGGGCCGCCGACGACGTCCTCGCCGACACCGATGCTGATCCGCAACGCGCTGCCATGACGGCGGCGGCGGACCAGCTGGTCAAGTCCTTGACGTTCCCCTAGTCCGTCTCTCCCGGGGCGGACCTCCGTCGCGGTCCCCGGAGGCGTTCCTCAGTCGGGGAAGGCCTCCGGGCCGCGCTCGGCCAGCTCGCGTGCTTCCGCGGTCGCGTCCTCCGGGGGCAACCAGGAGTAGGGATACGCCGCGTCCTCCAGGCCGGCGGCCTGGACCGTCAGGTCGAGCGGGTGGAAGGTGTCGACCATGACCGCCAGCTCTTCCGTGCTCTCGCGCCCGATCGAGGCCTCGGCGGTGCCCGGGTGCGGGCCATGGGGGATGCCGCCCGGATGGACCGTGAACGAGCTGATGTCGACCCCGCGCCGGCTCATGAAGTTGCCGGCCACGTAGTAGATGACCTCGTCGCTGTTGATGTTGGAGTGGTTGTAGGGCGCCGGGATCGCCAGCGGGTGGTAGTCGAACTTGCGGGGCACGAAGGAGCAGACCACGAAGTTGGAGCCCTGGAACGTCTGGTGGACGGGCGGCGGCTGGTGGACGCGGCCGGTGATGGGCTGGAAGTCACCGATGTTGAAGATGTACGGGTAGAGGTAGCCGTCCCAGCCGACCACGTCGAGCGGATGGTGGTGGTAGTGGTAGCGGGTCAGCTGGCCACGGGCCTTCACGTCGATGCTGAAGTCGCCCGCCTCCGTGTGCGGCGGCACGTCGGCCGGGACGCGGATGTCGCGGTGGTAGTACGGCGCGTGCTCCAGGAGCTGGCCGTACTCGTTGCGGTAGCGGCGTGGCGGCTCGATCTCGCCGGGCGTCTCCAGCCAGAGCAGGCGCTGGTCGACCCCGGGGGCCGGGTCCAGCCGCCACGTCGTGCCGATGGGGATGACGAGGTAGTCGCCGGGCTCGTAGTCGAGGGGCCCGAAGACCGACTCGAACCGCCCGCGACCCTCGTGGACGTAGAGCAGCTCGTCGCCCTCCCCGTTGCGGTAGAAGTGGCCGGCCGGCATGGCCGCGGCCGGACGCACCACGCCCAGCACCACGTCGCGGTTGAAGAAGAGGGGCACCCGGCCAGTCACCACATCGCCCGACGGCGGCAGTTCGGCCGTCTTGACCAGGTGATGGCGGTGGACCCCCTCGGCAGCCCGCTCGAGGGCGATGAGGGGGCCGGCCTCGACGCGGTGGGTGCGGGTGGGGGGCACGAGGTGGTAGAGCAGCGAGCTGCGGCCGGTGAAGCCCTCGACCCCGAACAGCTCCTCGGCGTAGAGGGTGCCGTCCGGCGCGCGATGCTGCGTGTGGCGCTGGCGTGGCACGCTGCCGTGCTGGACGTAGTGCATGGCGCGACTGGCCTCCCTTGCGGACGGGGGCCAGTCTAGGCCGTTCGGCGCGGCTCCCGGTGGCGGCGCCAACGGGCCAGGGCGCGGCCCGTCTCGGGTGCCGTGATCCGCCGTTGGCCGTAGCGGGCCAGCTGGTAGTCGGCGGCCAGGCGGCGCAGCGGACCGGGTGCGACGTCGGCGCCAGCGTCGGCCAGGCGGCGCGCGTGGCCGGCCGGCGTCTCGGAGGCGTGCCGCGCGAGGTCGGGATCAGCGGCCAGCAGCTCCAGCGTCGCCAGGTACGCCGTCACCGCGTCGTGCGGTGTGCTCGGGACGGCCGGGCCGCGACGCCGCGCGGGCCGGGGGACCCGGACGGGCACGACGATGGACCGCTCTTCGACGATGCGCGGCCGATCCTGGGCGTCGCGATGTGGCGGCCGCAGCCAGCGCAGCACGAGCAGGATGCTCACCGTGATCACGACCATGAGCACGATGGCGATGGTCACCAGCTGGCCCGAGTCCAGGCCCCCGACGCCGATCCCGCTGCCCGTGCCGCCGCCCGCGTTGGGGACCGTCGCGCTGCCGGGTGTCAGGAGGCCGGCGAGGACACCGCCGGCCGCGATGGGCGGGGCGACCAGCAGGGCCACGATCGTGAACAGGAGGACGCCGGGCCGCACGATGGCCTCCGCCAGGTCCTCCGGCCGAAGACCGGCCCAGAGGGCGAGCGGCACGCCGACCGCGATCAGGGCGAGCGGGACCGCGGCCGTCACCAGGAACCAGGTGCGCCCCGCGCGGTCACGAGGGTCCGCCGTCAGGCCAAGCAGCCGGAGGCGACCGAAGCCGAGCGCGGCAAACCCGGCGACCACGAAGACGAGCGTGCCCATCCACGCTGAGCCCACGAACGACTGGCGCAGGGTGGCCTCCGGGATGATCGCCCCGACCAGCCACGGCAGCAGCAGGATCGGCGTCAGGTAGCGCAGCAGGTTGGCGCTCGTCTCCACGTCGTCGAGCGGGTCCCGATGCGCGCCGCCGCGCAGCACCGCGGCCCCCAGCAGGAGCGCCCCCGGATGCGCCGCCAATGCAGATGGCAGCGCTCCCGCCTGGAGGGCCGTCCAGGTGGCGGGGCTGGCCAGCCAGCCGATCACGACGACGCCGGCAAGCGCGGCCAGGGCCAGCGGTCGAGGCCAGGTGCGCGGGCGACGCCCGATCCAGATGCCGAGGAGCGCGGCCAGCGTGAACTCGACCGGTCCCAGCGATGGCTGGTGGCGCATCAGGCCGACCTCGAAGCCCGCGTACACGACGAGCAGCCAGCCGCCCTCCATGGCCGCCTCGACGACGGCGAGGCCCGCCGCCCCCAGGTCAGCCCGTCGTGACCAAGACATCCGCCCGCCTCCAGTCCGGTTCGAGGTGGCCGATCACGGCAGGGATGCGCGCCTTTCGCAGGGTCGCCACGGCCGCCGCCGCGCCCGGTCCCACGGCCACGTGCTGCACGACGAAACCGCTCCGCACGAGGTGGCGCTGGGTGGCCAGATAGCGCGTCGGGGGACGGCTGCTGACCGTGACGAGGGTCGTGCCGGGCGGCACGCGCAGGGCCACTGCGGCCAGGGCTTGCTCGTAGGGCGCCGCGACGTAGAGGCCGATGCGGGCGACCAGCGTAGCGATCCGCATCGCCTGCTGCGGCCCCGAGCGCGGCGCGATGTACGAGACCTGCCGCGGTGCTCCGGCCCGGATGGCGGCCGCGAATCCGCACGCGTCGCCTGCCCCCACGATCGACCTGGCCAGTGAGGTGGCGGCCACGGCCAGCACCTCGATGAGCGTCTCGTCCACGCCCGGCAGCCAGTGGGGGCCGGGTCCCGTCTGGACGTCGAGCACGATCACGACCTGCCGCTCATGCGACGGTTCGAAGCGCTTCGTCAGCGGCCGGCCGGTCCGCGCCGAGGCACGCCAATGGCGCTCGCGAGGTGCGTCGCCCGGCTGGTACGGCCGCACCCCGGCGAAGAGGGCCGGGTCGTGGAAGAGGCTCTGGGTCGCGCGGCGGACGCCGAGGGGCGCGCGCGACGGCAGGGCCGTGACGACGGGCACGGAGCGCGGCAGCACCGTGAACGTGCCCGGCAGCGGCCGCTCCTGGGCGGCGACCTCGCGACCGAAGAGGTCGGCCGCCTCGAGCCGCACCGGCCCCAGCTCGAACACGCCGCGCCGCACCGCCCGGACGTGGAGGTGGCGAGTGACGCGCTCGTACCACAGCAGCGACCAGCGGCTGCGCAGGATCGAGACGCCGGCCACGTCACTGCGGGTGAGGGGCAGCTCCACGACGTCCAGGCCGCCGCCCTCCACCAGGTCGTCGGTGGTGAGGCGGGGCAGCGGCAGGAGCTTGGCGTTCCACGCCGTGAGGCGCACCTCCACCTCGTCGCCCCAGATGGCCCGGCCGGTGCCCAGGTCGCGCTCATAGGTCACGCCGTCGAGGCCGTGGCGGTGCCACAGCTCCATCGTCAGCAGGACCAGGACGGTCACGACACCGATGAGGACGACCCCCGGCAGGGCGAGCGAGGCGCCGAGGAGGACGAAGAGGACCGCCAGCGCGAGCAGCAGGATCACGGGACCGCGCGCCTGACCGCGTCCGACGGGTCGGCGCGCCGCCGGGCGGTCACCCCGGTGCCGTCACCGGCACGGGCACGGCCTCGAGCACCTCCGCCACGACGCCGTCGCGCGTCGCGCCGCGCAGCTCCTGCTCGAGTTCGACCGTCAGGCGATGGGCCAGCACGGCCGGGGCCACCGCCGCCACATCGTCGGGCAGCACGAACTCGCGCCCCGCCAGCAGCGCCCATGCCTGGCTCGACCGGTACAGCGCCACGCTCGCCCGCGGGCTGGCCCCCAGCCGGACCGCCGGGTGGTCCCGCGTCGCCCGCACGATGGCGACCAGGTACGCCTCGACCTCCTGCGCCACGGTGACCGCTCGTACGCGGTCCTGCAGGGCCACGACCTCCGGTGCCTGCAGGACCGGCGTGATGCGCTCCAGCGGCTCGGCGGCCTCGCGGTAACGGCGGGCGATGGCCCGCTCGCCGTCCTCGGTCGGGTAGCCCACCGCCACCCGCACGAGGAAGCGGTCGAGCTGCGCCTCCGGCAGGGCGAACGTGCCCTCCAGCTCGACCGGGTTCTGCGTGGCCAGCACCAGGAAGGGCGTTGGCAGGGGCCGTGTCACGCCGTCCACCGAGACGCGGCCCTCCTGCATCGCCTCGAGGAGCGACGATTGGGTGCGCGGCGTGGCCCGGTTGATCTCATCGACCAGCAGGACCTGGTTGAAGACGGGGCCGGCGATGAAGCGGAAGCCGGTCCCCGTGTCGCCCCCGTCGGCGGCCAGGATGCTGGAGCCGGTGACATCGGTCGGCAGCAGGTCGGGCGTGCCCTGCACCCGGCCGAAGGTCAGGCCCAGCGAGGCGGCGAAGGCCCGCGCCAGCAGGGTCTTGCCGGTGCCCGGCACGTCCTCGACGAGGGCATGGCCGCCCGCCAGCAGGGCCACCGCCAGCAGGCGCAGGGCCGCTTCCTGGCCCACCACGGCGAGCGCGACCGAGCCGCGCAACGTCTCCCAGATGCGGCGGCCGTGCAGGTCGGTCGGGTCGGTCGGTGGCATGCGTGCGGCCCGCGGCTCAGGCGGGGGGTGGGGCGACGACGGGAGAGGTCAGGCGGCCCAGGCGCTCGATCTCCACGGTGACCACGTCGCCGGGCTCCAGGAAGCGGCCCAGGGTCGCCTCGCGAACCTCCAGCAGGCTGCCGCCGCCGATCGTGCCGCTGCCCACGATGTCGCCCGGCCGCAGGTGCACGTCCGACGAAGCCCGGGCCAGCATCTCGCCGAAGCTGTGGTGGATGGCCGCCCATGAGCCGCGGCTGCACTCGCGGCCGTTGACCGCCACGGTCCCGGCGAGGTCGTACCCCTTGCCGATACGCGCGTCGGCGAGCTCGTCGGGCGTGACCAGCCACGGGCCGATGCTCACGGCGAAGTCCTTGCCCTTGGCGGGGCCCAGGCGCACGGTCGACTCGTCGCGTTGCAGGTCGCGTGCGGACCAGTCGTTGAGCACGAAGTAGCCGCCGATGGCGTCCTCCGCCTGGTCCGGCGACAGGTTCATCGCCGGGGTGTCGATGAGGGCGCCGATCTCCAGCTCGTAGTCGAGTTCCGTGCTGCCGCGGGGCGCCCAGACCGGCTGGCCCGGTCCGCGGACCTCCGAGACGTTGCTGAAGTAGAAGATCGCCAGGCGGTACCACGCCTCCGGGATGGTGTCGTGCCGACGCTCCCACATGGCGCGGACATGGGTCTCGAAGGCGTAGAAGTCACGGAAGCTCACCGGGCGAAGGATCGGCGGGCCGAAGGTCAGGTCGGCTGGATCCAGGGCCAGGTCGTCATCGGATCCGGGTGGGTCCGCCCGGATCGGACTGACGATATCGGCCAGGTCGGCGACCCGGTGGCCGGCCGCGAGGTGGGCATCCAGGGTCGTGATCGGCTCGCGAAAGAGGGGTTGGTTGTGAGCGAGCGCTGAGTCGCCAGCGGCCAGGCGGCGGCGAGCCGGCTCGAGGTCGAGCCACGCGCCGCCTTCGTCGTCCAGGGCCGCCGCCAGCCTGAAGGGCGTGCCCGTGGCGGCGTGCTGCTCGCGGACATGGGCCAGGCGCATCGGGCGAGTCTAACGGGCGGCTCGTCGTGCAGAATGCGTCGATGCCGCGACTCCAGCGCAAGAGTTTCGCCACACCCGACGAGGTCCGGCCCTTCGAGCACGGCCGCATCGATGTCGTCCACCTGGACGAGACCGCCCTCGCCCGACTGATCTACCAGCCGGGCTGGCGCTGGTCGACCGACGTCGCCCCGATCATCGGCGGGACGTCCTGCCAGAACCGCCACGTGGGCTATGTCATCTCCGGCCGCCTTCACGTGATGCTGGATGACGGCACCGAGCTGGAGCTCCGCGCCGACGACGCCTACGAGATCCCGCCCGGTCACGACGCGTGGGTCGTCGGCGACGAGGTGTGGGACGTCATCGAGTTCGCCAGCGCCCGGGTCTACGGGGTGCGGCCGGATGCGGCGGAGGAGCGGACCGTCGCCACGATCCTCTTCACCGACATCGTCGACTCCACCGCCACCGTGGAGCGCGTCGGTGACGCCGCGTGGCGGACGATGCTGCTGGACCACAACGACCAGATGCGGGCCCAGCTGGATCGTTTCCGCGGGCGCGAGATCACGACCACGGGCGACGGCTTCGTGGCCGTGTTCGACGGGGCGGCCCGGGCCGTGCACTGCGCGGCCGCGATGCGTGCTGCAGCTGGTGGCCTCGGCCTGCCCATCCGCGCCGGCCTGCACACGGGCGAGGTGGAGCTCACCGGCGGCAACGCACGCGGCGTCGCCGTCCATGCCGCAGCCCGCGTCGCGGCGCTGGCCGGCCCGGGCGAGATCCTGGTCTCCTCCACGACGCACGACCTGCTGGAGGGCTCCGGCCTGCAGTTCGCCGATCGCGGCCGGCACGTCCTGAAGGGCCTGGACGGGGAGCGGCAGGTGTACCTCCTGGTCGAGCCCGGGCCGGCGTAGGTGCTGGTCGGTCTCGACCACCTCATCGTGGCCGTCGCGGACCTCGACGAGGCAGCCGAGCACGTGGGGTCGTCGCTGGGCCTGGAGGTGGGCGGTGGCGGCCAGCATCCGGCGCTTGGCACGCGCAACCGGCTGGCCTGGTGGGGCGACTCGTACCTGGAGCTGGTGGCGATCGAGGACGCCGGAGCGGCGGCCGCGGCCGGCAACTGGTTCGGCGCGGCGGTGGCCGGGGCGCTGGCTCCAACCCGAGCCTCCGGAGACCCATCGCCACTCGATGGCGTTCATGGCGCGCCCGTGGGGCTGGCCCTGGTGAGCGACGACCTGGTCGCGGACGCCGCCGTCACCCGGTCCGCCGAGATCACCAACGGCCAGCGGACGCGACCTGATGGACGGGTCGTCAGGTGGCGCATGGCACGGCCCGGCGGCGCGGCGGGCCCTCGCGCGGGCGCGGCGGGCCCTCGCGCGGGCGCGGCGGGCGCCTGGCCGACCATATTCATGATCGAGCACGACAGCACGGCGGCCGAGTGGTCCGACGCAGAACGCGCGGAACGGGCGGCGGCGATCCACCCGCTGGGGACGCCCGTCCGGCTGCGCGTCGTGACGGTTGGCGTGCCCTCGGTCACGGGGACCGTCGGGCGCCTCGGCCGGGAGTTCGCGATCCTCTTCCGCCCCGCCCTCGTGGGCGGCGGCGCCCGGGACGCATCGCTCGGACGGCAGACGCTGCGCATCGCCCCGGCACGCCCCGGAGAACCCATCCTGACGATCGACCTCCAGGGTGGCCACGAGTCCCGTGAGCTCGACCTGCTCGGCTGCCGCTGGCGCCTTAGTCCCGCCTGACGCCCCGTCGCGGAAGCCCGCGCCAAGAGGCGTGCGTCAGGCTCCACCCATGGACGACCAACAGGTTGGGGCGGCGATGCGGGCTGTGCGCATCAAACGTCGGTGGCGCCAGGCGGATGTGTCGGCCCGGGCCGGCGTCGACGCGTCGCTGATCTCGCGGCTGGAGCGAGGTCACCTGGATCGCCTGTCCCTGGTGAGCCTCCGCCGGATCGCTGCGACCCTCGATATCCGGCTGGAGGTGTGGGCCCGGTGGCGTGGTGGCGAGCTGGACCGGATGGTCAACGCGCGCCACAGCGAACTCCACGAAGTGGTCGCGCGCTTCCTGCAGGCCGTTGGCTGGCAGCCCGCGCCCGAGGTCTCGTTCAGCATCTACGGCGAACGGGGCGTCATCGACATCTTCGCCTGGCATGCTGCGTCCGGCAGCTTGCTGGTGATCGAACTCAAGACGGCGATCGTCGACGTGCAGGAGCTCGTGGGGACGCTCGATCGGAAGGTCCGTCTCGCCCCGCGGATCGCCGCGGAGCGTGGCTGGCACGCGCGCACGGTCAGTGCGTGGGTAGTGGTAGCGACCGGCAGGACCAATCGACGTCGGATCGCTGCCCACCGCACGATGCTGCGCGCCGCCTACCCGACGGACGGCAGGGGCATCCGAGCCTGGCTCCGTCGCCCGCGTGAGCCGGTCAGGGCCCTCTCGATATGGCCAGATCTGGCTCCGGGGCACGTTAGACCACGACTCTCGCCCGTTCGGCGGGTGCGGACAACAGGCCATGGCCCTATCTGAGCGTGGAATCGCCGGGCGAGGATCCGTCCGGGCCACCTCAAGGGTTCGAAAACGGCCCTAACGTGCCCCCCAGTCAAGTCTGGCCAGGTGCTTTGGCGCAGCGGTGTGCTTTGGCGCAGTGGTGCGTAGGACCCGGTTTGGGCTCGGCGCAGGTGCGGCGAGTGCCCGAGCGACCGGCCCCGCTGCGGCTAGAGGTTGCCGCGGCGAGCCTGTTCGATCTCGATGGCCTCGAAGAGCGCCTTGAAGTTGCCGACACCGAAGCCGCGGGAGCCGTGGCGCTCGATGATCTCGAAGAAG
This sequence comes from Candidatus Limnocylindrales bacterium, assembly GCA_036561685.1. Lineage (GTDB taxonomy): Bacteria > Chloroflexota > Limnocylindria > Limnocylindrales > CSP1-4 > DASPUH01. Next base: position 23,346 of record DATBOX010000141.1, read on the forward strand.
AAGGTAGGCCGGTCCTGGATGGGCCGCGTGAAGATCTGGAGGAGGAAGCCCTCTTCGTCCCGGTCGGCCTCGATGCCCAGCTCCTCGAGCGTGGCCATGGGCACGCCGACGTCGCCGACGCGGTCGGCGAGCTGCTCGTAGTAGGCGTGCGGCATGCCCAGGAACTCGACGCCCAGCTCGCGCAGTCGGCGCACGGTGGCCACGATGTCCTCCGTGCGCAGGGCGATGTGCTGCGTGCCGGAGTCCAGGTAGTAGTCCAGGAACTCCTGGATCTGGCTCTTCTTGCGCCCCGCGGCCGGCTCGTTGATGGGGAACTTGACGCGCCCGTTGCCGTTGGTCATGACCTTGGACATCAGCGCGCTGTACTCGGTGTGGATGACCCTGTCGTCGTAGTGGATGAGCTGGCTGAAGCCAAAGACGTCCCGGTAGTAGTCGACGAAGCGGTTCATGTCGCCGAGCTCGACGTTGCCCACGCAGTGGTCGATCTCCAGCAGGCTCAGGCCCCTGGCGGCCGCGGCCGGGCGCTTGATGCGCCGGTAGCCGGGGGCGAACACGCCGTGGTAGTCGGAGCGGTCGACGAAGGAGTGGACCACCTCGCCGTACGTATGGACGGCTGATCGGCGCAGCGTGCCGTCCTCGCCGCCCGCCAGCTCGACCGGCTCCAGGTAGCTTCGCGCCCCGCGCGTCGTGGTCTCGCGCCACGAGGCGGCAACGTCGTCGACGGCGAACGCGATGTCATGGACCCCGTCGCCGTGGCGGTGCACGTGTTCGGCGATCTCGCCCTCCGGCGACAGCGCCCCGGTCAGGACGAGGCGGATGTCGTTCTGGGCCATGACGTAGGAGGCTCGGTCGCGGACGCCGGTCTCCAGGCCGGCGTAGGCGATGGGCGTGAAGCCCCACAGAGCCCGGAAGTAGGCCGCGGCCTGGCGGGCATTGCCGACCCAGAACTCGACGTGGTCGAGACCCTTGAGGGGCAGGAAGTCCTGTGCCTCGGCGTAGGCGTTGGGGTTGACGTGCGCGCCGGACTGGTTCGCCGCGCCCTGGCGGCGCTCGATGGTCTCGGTCATGGCGGTACCTCCCTGGAGCTACCCGCGAAGGCGCCCATCCTACCCCCGTCGCCGACGCGGCCCGTCTCCGCCAGCAGGACCGCCCCGATGACCAGCGCCCCGCCCAGCAGCTGGACGGGGGTCAGCGCCTCGCCGAAGAGCAGGGTCGCCAGCACGATCGTGTAGACCGGCTCGATCGTGCTCAGCAGCGACGCCCGTGCGGCGCCGATGCGGCGGGCCCCCGCGTAGAACGACTGCATCGACAGGGCCATCGAGACGACGCCCAGGCCCACCAAGCCGAACCATGCGCCGCTGGGGACGCGATCCGGCGTGACGGGCTCACCGGAAAGCACGGCGATGACGGCGTACACGGCCAGCGCGCTCGTCATCATCAGGGCGGCCGCGGGTGCCGGGTCGGTCGCCTCGACCCCCTCCATGGCCTCGGGCGGGGCCGGATCACGCGGCGTCCGGCGCTCGCCGCCGAGGCGTGCCGCCAGCACCACCCAGACGGCGTAGATGACGCCGCCGGCCAGGGCGAGGGCGATACCCGTGGCCGGCGGCGCGTGCGAGGGGTCGATACCGCCCACGACGAGCACGATCCCGGCCACGGCCAGGCCCAGGGCGATCCACGGCCGGCGACCCTCGAGCGGCCGCCCGACCCGCAGGGCCATCACGGCGACGAGCACCGGATAGATGTAGACGAGCAGCGCGGCCAGTGAGGCGGAGACGGTCTCCAGGGCGGCGTAGTACGTGCTGGTGTTGCCCACGTACATGATGCCGAGCGCCCCCAGGACGGCCCACCGCCGCCTCGACAGGCGGCGCAGGGCCCGGCGGTTCGGGGCCCGGGCAAGGAGCCATGCCCAGGACACGAGGGCCGCGATGAGGAAGCGCCAGTAGAGCAGCGCCTTCCAGTCAAGGCCTGCGGCGTACACCGGTTTGGCGAACAGGGCGCCCGATCCGAAGGCACACGCCGAGACGATGACCAGGACCAGGCCGACCGTGCGGCCGCGGTTCAGCCGATGATCTCCAGGATGTGGCCGAAGACGTCACGCGCGGAGACGATCCCGGTGGGGTGGCCTTCGCGAGTGAGAGGGATGTGGCGGAAGCCGCCGACGGCCATCTTGTGGATGGCGACGGCGATCGAGTCGTCCTCGCGGAGCACGACCGGGTCGGCCGTCATCAGCTCGCCGACCGGCGCATCCATCGTGCCCTGGGTCGCGCCGGCGACCTTGAGCAGCGCGTCGCGCTCGGTGAAGATGCCGACCAGGCGGCCGTCGCGGGTCACCAGGACCGAGCCCACGCCGGCCGCCTGCATGGCGGCGATGGCCTCGCGCACGGGGGCCGTGGCGGGCAGCATGATCGGGTCGCGGTGGCCCAGGTCGCTCAGGTGCTCGGTGACGAGGCGGCGCTCCAGGGGCGTTTCGGGCGTGGGCAGGTCGGCCGAGCGCAGGTCTGCGCCGCAGTTGTCGCACGCATCCGAGCCCTCGATGTTGTCGGCGTGGCAGACGGGGCAGATCATTCGACGGTCCACGCGTCGCCGCTGCGCAGCAGCGCGGCCAGGTCGCCCTCGCCGCGCTGGGCGATGGCCTTGTCGATCTGCGCGGTCAGCAGTTCGTCGTGCGTGGGCCGGCTCACGTCACGGAAGACGCCCACCGGCACGGGGAAGTCCGGCCACCACATGCGCGAGAGCATGAAGGCGAGGTAGGGGTCGGGCGCGGCCTCGTCGTGCACGAGCAGGTCCGCCTCGCTCACGCCCTCGCCAAGCTGCACCACTTCCGGCTGGAGGCCGCGGAGGCGGATGCCGCGGTCGCGGTCCTTGCCGAAGATCATGGGCTGGCCGTGCTGCAGCACCAGCATCCGATCCTCGCGGACCTCCCGGTCGGTGAACTCGCGGTAGGCCCCATCGTTGAAGATGTTGCAGTTCTGGAGGACCTCGGTGAAGGCCGAGCCGCGGTGGCGTCCCGCTCGCTCAAGGGTCGTCTGGAGATGCTCGGTGTGGGTGTCGACCGAGCGGGCGACGAACGTCGCCTCGGCCGCCAGGGCGATGGACAGCGGGATGACCGGATGGTCGATGGTGCCCTCGGGACTCGACTTCGTGCGCTTACCCATCTCCGAGGTCGGTGAGGCCTGGCCCTTGGTCAGGCCGTAGATGCGGTTGTTGAACATCACCAGCTTGAGGTCCACGTTGCGCCGCATCGAGTGGAGGACGTGGTTGCCGCCGATGCTGAGCGCATCGCCGTCACCGGTGATGACCCACACCATGAGGTCGGGACGGGCCGCCTTGAGGCCGGTCGCCAGCGTCGGCGCCCGACCGTGGATGGTGTGGAAGCCGTAGGTGTTCATGTAGTACGGCAGGCGGCCGCTGCAGCCGATGCCTGAGATGAAGACGATCTTCTCCTTGGGGTACCCGAAGTCGGGCATCGTCTTCTGGGTCTGGGCCAGGATCGAGTAGTCGCCGCAGCCGGGGCACCAGCGCACTTCCTGGTCGGACACGAAGTCCTTGCGGGTCAGCTGGATCACGGCCGCGTTCTCGGCGCTCAGGCCGTCGAGCGCCGTCATCGGGGCGGCAGCAGGCGCAGGGCCTGCTCCTCGATCTCGCTGATCTTGAAGGGCTTGCCGCGCACCCGGTTGTAGCCCTGTGCATCGATGAGGTATCGCGCGCGGATCAGCAGGCGCAGCTGACCAAGGTTGATCTCCGGGATCAGCACGTGCCGGTATGCCGCCAGCACATCGCCGGTGTTGCGCGGGAACGGGTTGAGGTGGCGCAGGTGGGCATGGGCGACGGCATGGCCCTCGGCCCGCAGGCGCATCGTGGCCGACCGGATGGCCCCGTAGGTGGAGCCCCAGCCCAGGATCAGCACGTCGCCCTCCGGTGGCCCGAAGACCTCGAGATCGGGGATCGAGTCGGCCACCCGGGCCACCTTCTCCTGGCGCAGCATCGTCATGCGGTGGTGGTTGTCGGGGTCATAGCTGACGTTGCCGGTGATGTCGGCCTTCTCGAGGCCGCCGATGCGGTGCTCGAGCCCGGGCGTACCGGGCACCGCCCAGGGCCGCGCCAGCGTCTGGGGGTCGCGGTCGTAGGGGTGGAACCCGTTCGGGTCGGTGGCGTTGCCGACGCTGATGTCGGGCAGGTCGGCCAGGTCCGGGATGCGCCACGGCTCGGCCCCGGTAGCCAGGAAGGCGTCGGAGAGGTAGACCACCGGCGTCATGTGGCGCAGGGCGATGCGCCATGCCTCGATGGCCATGTCGAAACACTCACCCGGGGTGGCCGGGGCCACGATGGGGATGGGCGAGTCGCCGTTGCGCCCGAACATGACCTGCAGCAGGTCGGCCTGCTCGTTCTTGGTGGGCATGCCGGTGGACGGGCCTGCCCGCTGGACGTCGACGATGACCAGGGGCAGCTCGACCATCACGGCCAGGTTCATGGCCTCGCTCTTGAGAGCGATGCCGGGGCCGGAGGTGCCGGTCAACCCGAGCGCCCCACCGTAGCTCGCGCCGATGGCCGCGCCGATGGCGGCGATCTCATCCTCCGCCTGGAACGTCTTGACGCCGAAATCCTTGTAGCCCGACAGGGCGTGCAGGATGTCGCTCGCCGGCGTGATGGGATAGCTGCCGTAGAAGAGCGGCCGATGGGCCAGCCGGGCAGCCGCCACGAAGCCGAGGGCGGTCGCCTCGTTGCCGGTGACGTTGCGGTAGGTGCCCGGGGCGAGGCGGGCCGGCGCGACCCGGTAGTGGGTGTGGAACATCTCGGTCGTCTCGCCGAAGGCGTAGCCGGCCTTGAGGGCCCGCTTGTTGGCCTCGGCGAAGATCGGCCGCTTGCCGAACTTCTCGTCGATCCATGCCAGGGTCGGCTCCATGCTGCGCTCATAGAGCCAGAACATCATCCCCAGGGCGAAGAAGTTCTTGGTCAGGTCGACCTGCTTGGAAGTCATCTCCAGGCCCTCGAGCGCCCGGGCGTTGAGGGTGCTGATGGGGACCTCGAAGACGGTGTAGCTCTTGAGCGAGCCGTCCTTCAGGGGGTTGCTGGCGTACCCCGCCTTGGTCAGGTTGGGCCCGGTGAAGGCGTCCTCGTTGACGATCAGGGCCCCGCCTGCGGGCAGGTCCACGAGGTTCGTCCGCAGGGCGGCCGGGTTCATCGCCACCAGCACGTCCGGCTCGTCGCCGGGGGTGTAGATCTCGCTGTTGGCGAAGCTCAGCTGGAAGCCGCTGACCCCGGGCAGCGAACCGGCCGGGGCGCGGATCTCGGCTGGGTAGTCGGGCAGGGTGCTGACATCGTTGCCGAAGGCTGCCGCCGTCCGGGTGAACTGGGTACCCGTGAGCTGCATGCCGTCGCCGGAGTCGCCGGCGAAGCGGATGGTGACGCGATCCAGCTCCACTTCGTCGTGGGTCTGCGGGCGGGTTGCTGTGGTGGTGCTCACGCGCCTTCCGGCTCCTCCAGGCGTTGGTGCGGCCGCGGTGGCAGGTTGAGGATCTCCTCGGGGAACGCCTCCGCGATGTAGGCCAGGATGTCCTGCTGGCGCAGGGTCAGGACGGGGCGACCCTCGGGGTCGACGATCGGCACGTGCCGGAACCGGCCGCGATCCATCAGGTGGGCGGCATCGCCCAGCGTGGCGTCCTCCGTGAGGGTCTGGGGCCGGGGCTTCATGAACGCGTCGACGGGCGCATCGGACGCCACGTCGTGGCCGAGCACCTTGAGCAGCACGTCGCGCTCGGTGAAGATGCCCTCAAGCCGGCCGTCGCGGACGACGAGGGCGGGCTCGCCGCGGGCCGCGCGCATGCGCTGGATGGCGGCCGCGACGGTCGTGCCGCTCTCCACGAGCAGGGGCGCGCGCTGCGCCAGGGCGGTGACCTTCTCGGCGTGCAGCGAGCGTGCGGTGGGGGCGGTCATGGTGCCCTCGCGACTCGTGCTCACGCTCGCAGTGTAGTCTCACTCTGCGATGGGCACTCGACTCGAAGCCGGTCCCGCACGCGTCCTGGTGGCCGCGGACGATCTCATCTGGGCGTCGCGACTCCGTGGCGCCGTCGAGCGGGCCGGGGCCGTCCCGGTGGCCGGCCCCCGGGCGGCAGCCGCTTCCGAGCCGGACGACGGCGACGGGCCGCACGGCGCCGTGGTGGACCTGGGGCTGCGGGGGCAGGACGCGACCGCGCTGATCACCGCCCTCGTCGCGGCCGGCGTGCCGGTCATCGCGGTCGGTCAGCACGACGACCTGGCCCTGCGCAAGCGTGCGCTCTCCGCCGGGGCGACCCGGGTGTACAGCTACGACAAGCTGTTCCGCGACGGGCCCGGCGTCATCCGCGCGTGGCTGGACGGCGTCAAGTGACCGTCCGGCCCGATCGTGGGGAGCGCTACGCGGCGCGACTGGCGGTCGCCCGCGAGGCGATGCGCGACGCCGGCGTGGCGGCGATGCTGGTCGGCCCGGGCGCCGACCTGCGCTGGCTGACCGGATACGGGCCACTCCCGCTGGAGCGCCTCACCTTGCTGGTGCTGCCGGCCGAGGGCCCCATCACGCTGCTCGCGCCGCGACTGGAGGCGGCGGGGGCGGAGGCCAGCCCGGCGGTCCGAGCGGGTGGGGTGGCCGTGGTCACGTGGGAAGAGACGGCGGACCCGTACGAAGCGGTCGCCAGGGCGCTGCCGAGGAGCCGCGGCACCGGCGGGCCGGAGCGCCTGCTCGTCTCGCCGACCGTGTGGGCGATGCACCTGCTGCGCCTCCAGGCGGCGCGGCCCGATGCGACGTGGGGGCTGGCCACGACCGCCCTGCGGGCCGCGCGCATGGTCAAGGACGCCGAGGAAGTCGCGCTCCTGCGCGAGGCGGCCCACGCGGCCGACGCCGTCGTGCTGGCCATCGCCGGTGGCCGCCTGGTGGACCGCACGGAGGCCGACGTGGCGCACGAGGTCCGCCGCCGGCTCGTCGAAGCGGGTCACGATGAGGCCGCCTTCTGGATCGTGGGCAGCGGGCCCAACTCGGCCGAGCCGCATCACGAGCCGGGCGATCGCCGCATCGGCCCGGGCGAGCCGATCGTGCTCGACATCGGCGGCGTTCGGCGGGGCTACTGCTCAGACACGACGCGGACCATCTGGGTCACCGGCGGCGACCCGGCCTTCGGTCCCGACAGCACGTTCGCGGGCCTCTATGACGTCCTCCAGGGGGCTCACGGGGCCGCCGTCGCGGCGGTCCGGCCGGGGGTGCCGGCCGAGGCCGTCGACGCGGCCGCGCGTGAGCCCATCACGGCCGCCGGCTACGGGGCGCAGTTCATCCACCGGACCGGCCACGGCATCGGCCTGGAAGGGCACGAGGAGCCCTACCTGGTCGCCGGCAACGCCGAGCCGCTGGCCGTCGGCCACGCCTTCAGCATCGAGCCCGGCATCTACCTCGAGGGCCGTTACGGGGCGCGCATCGAAGACATCGTGGTGTGCGGCCTGGAGGGGGCGGACGTCCTGGATGCGACGCCACGCGACCTCTATGTCGTGAGCGGCCTGTGACGGTGCGGGGCGGGCGGCTCGGCTAGAGTCCGCCTGTGGAAGTCGCGCTGCTGGGGCCGCTGCGGATCCGGGACGGACCGGCCGATATCGCGCCCGGCGGGCGCCGCCAGCGCCGCCTGCTGGCACGCCTGGGTCTGGAGGCCGGGCGGGGCGTGTCGTTCGACGAGCTGGAGAACGCGGTATGGGGCGACGAGCCGCCACCGACCGCCCGTCACACCATCGCCGCCCACGTGTCGCGGCTGCGTCACCTGGGGCTGTCGATCCCGGCCGCGGGCGACGGCTACCAGCTCGACACGGCCACCGACGTCCTGGCCCTGGAGCGTCTCGCGGCCGAAGGGCGGGAAGCGCTGCCCTCCGAGCCGCGCCGGGCGATGGGCCTGTTCCGCGACGCCCTCGCCGGGTGGCGCGGCCGGCCCTTCCCCGACCTGGACCACGTGCCCCTCGGCCAGATCGAGGTGGCCCGCCTGGAGGAGCTGGTGGAGGGCGTGCGCGAGGACCTCCTGGCGGCCGAACTCGACGACGACGCGCGCGACGGCGGCCTGGTCGCGGTCGCCCGCGGCCTGACCGCCGAACAACCCTATCGCGAACGTCGCTGGGAGCTGCTGATGCTGGCCCTGTACCGGGCGGGTCGCCAGGCCGAGGCCCTCGACGTCTATGGCGAATGCCGCCGCCGCCTGGTCGACGATCTGGGCATCGAACCCGGCCCCGGCCTCCGGCGCATGCAGCAGGCGGTCCTGGCGCAGGACCCTGTCCTTGACCCACCGGTCGCCCGTGGCGCCCCCGCGGACCGTCGTCCTCGCCTGCCCGGCACCTCCACCCGCCTCATCGGACGGTCCCGGGAGCAGGAGGCCCTGGCGGAGGCCTGGACACGGGCCCGGGTCGTGACCCTGGTCGGCCCTCCCGGCGCGGGCAAGACCCGCTTGGCTGTCGAGGCGGCCCGGAACGCGGCGACCACGGTGTGGTACGTCGCGCTCGACCAGATGTCCCCGGAACGATCCGTGGCCGCCGCGGTCCTTGACGTGGTGGCTCCCTCCTCGCTGGCGACCGATCCGCGTCAGGGCGTGATCGAGGAGCTCGCGGACGCCACCGGCCTGCTCGTGCTTGACGGCTGTGAGGCCCGGCCGACAGACGCCGCTGCGGAGGTCGACGCGGTCGTGGCGGCGTGCCCGGGGGTCCGCGTGTTGACCACCAGCCGTGAGCGCCTGGGGGTCTTCGATGAGGCGCTCATCCCGGTCGGGCCGCTGGCCGAGGCGGAGGCCCTGGACCTGCTGGTCGATCGGGCGAAGCTGGTGGATCCGCACTTCGAGTTGCGGCCCGACGAGCTGGCCACGGCCGACAGGCTCTGCGGGCTGGTGGATCGCCTGCCCCTGGGCCTGGAGCTCGTGGCCCGCCACCTCCACCTGCTGCGCCTGGATGAGCTGACGCAGCGCGTGGAGGTGGACCTGAGCCGGTGGGCCGGAGGGCCAACGCGTGGAAGGACGGGCCTGTGGGCGGCCCTCGACGCGAGTGTCGCTCGCCTTGGCCCCCTGGAGCGGCGGGCGATGGTGGCCCTCGCCGTCATGGTCGCGGATGCCGATGCGGCCCTCATCGCCGAGATCATCGACCCGGCCGATCCACACCTTGACGTCTTCGATGCCATCGCCCGCCTCGTGGACGCCAGCCTGGTCCAGGTGCGCAGCGCCGACGGCCCCACCCGCTACGAGCTCCTGCGCACGATCGCGGTCCACACGCTGGAGACCGCCGACGCCGCGCTCGTGGCGGCCGCGCGCGGGCACTACCGGGACGCCGTGCTCAGGCGCGCCGCTTCGCTGGTCAGGCGACTGGCCACCGCGGATCGCCCGGCCACGTTGCAGCTCCTGGACCGTGAGATGCCGCATGTCCGCGCCGTCCTGGCGACATGTGCCGCGTCGCTCGAGTCCGAGGCCGCCGTCCATGCGCTCGAGGTCGCGGTCGCCATGACCGAGTACTGGCTGGGCCGTCATCCGGCGGAGGGTCTGGAGTGGCTGCGACGGCTCCAGGCGGCCGCGCCACCGCTCAGTGCCCTGCGCGCCCAGGCGGCGCTGAGCGGCGCGCATCTCGCCTACTGGCTCACCGATTTCGCGCTGGGGCGCGAGATGGGCGAGGAGGCCCGTGCCCGGTTCGCGGCGATCGGCGATCCCCTCGGGGAAGGCCGGGCGCTGCGGCGTCTCGGGGCGATGGCCGCCGCCACCGATGACGTCGACGGGGCGCGCGACTACCTGGAGGCCTCGCTGGCCCGTCTCGACGAGGCCGGCGTCGAGCGCGAGATCGGGACCACCCTGCTCCACCTTGGCTCGCTCCTGGCCGACCAGGGCCTATCGGACGCCGCACGGCCGCTGCTTGCGCGTGCCCTCGCGATCGCCGTCACATCGGGCGACCCGCTGGCACGTGGCCACGCCCTGGCCGCCCTGAATCTGACCGACTGGAAAGGCGGCCATCTCGAGATGGCGATGGCCGAGGGCGAGGAGGCCCTGACCATCTTCGCCGAGCTCGGCCACAGGCCGACCGAGGGGAGCGTCAGCTACCGCCTCGCCGCTGTGGCCCGCGGACTCGGTCGGCGCAAGGCAGCCCGGCGCTTCGCGCACCAGGCGATCGTGGCCGGCGATGCGAGCAGCACCCGCACGACGGTCGCCTTGGGGCACATCAACCTGGCTCGCCTCGACCTGGATGACGGCGACACGGCGGCAGCCGCCGGGCATCTGCACGAAGCGCTCCAGGCGCTCGATGCCGTCGAGGACCGGTGGGTCCTGGTCGACGCGCTCGAGACAGCGGCCCGCCTGGCTCTGGCGGCGGGCGCGGACGGGGCCGCGCCACTGCTGGGGGCGGCGGCGGCGATCCGGGCGGCGATCCACCAGCCCGTGGCCCCGACCGAGTCGGACGATCTCGACGCTGCGCACCGTGAGGTCGGCCAGATACACGCAAGCGGAGCGGCCACGGGCCCGATCGGCATCGCCGCGGCCCATGCTGATGCGCTCAGCATCGTGAGCGACCTGGCACGGCCGACCGCCGCCCCGACGCCGCTGCGGCGCGCCCGGGCCTAGCGAACCCGGGGTCGCGGTCGAGCCGCGATCGGCCCCACCGTTCTCTGCGATCGATCTGCGATCGGCTCCCCCGACGCTGGTGACCTGCGGCCGTGATCCGCAGGTGACCTCAAGCGATCGGAGCCCAGATGACGCGCAGACCCGCGCTGACCGGCCTCACCGCCATCGCCCTTGTCCTGGCCCTCACCGCCTGTTCCGCGGGTGGCGCGGCGGGACCATCATCCGCGGGCGCCGGGAATGGCTCAGCCGCTGGTGGCGGGGCTCCCGCGTCCGCCGCGAACGCGGGGGGCGGCGGCTCGGCCGGATGTGGCAATCCGGCCGGGGCCACGGTCGGGGCGGCCGGCGGCGCCTATGCCTCGATGCTCGCCGGCGTCATCTGCGGCATGCCGAACATCGATCCGTGCGCGTATCTGGACCCGGCCAGCGTGCAGGCGCTCTTCGCGGTCACCCTGGACACGCCCACGACCGATCACCTGGGCAATTGCACCTGGCCGCTCACCGACCCCTCCGTGGGCGACGGCCTCGAGGTGATCGTCAACGTGGGCCAAGGTGAGGGTCCTCTCGACGCCGACATGGGTATCGGCGGCGACGCGACCGCCATCAGCGGCATCGGTGACAAGGCCAGCTGGCAGCTGCTGGCGGGCTACTTCCCGCACCTGGGGGCCGTCAAGGGCGACACCACGTGCGAGCTGACTGCGGGTGGTGGGAACGCGCAGCTGAAGGTTCCGACCAGCGGCACCGGGCCCCTGGCGGGCATCGACCCATCCGCTGTGCCCGGCTTCATGACCAAGTTCGGCCAGCTCTGCAACCAGATCTTCGCCGGCCTGGCAAAGGGTGGGCCACCGCCATCGCAGGTCGCGTCGCAGACCACGCCGCAGCCCAAGGTGGACCCCTGCTCGGTCCTCGCATCAGCGGATGTCCAGGCGCTCTTCAAAGCCGCCCTCGGCGCGCCCCAGAGCCCTCTTACCGGCGAGTGCGACTGGGCCCTCAGCGACCCGTCGAAAGGTGACGGCGGCCTGACCCTGCACGTGGACCGCAGCCAGGCCGGCCTGGCGCAGGACATGGTCCTCGCGCCGAAGATGACGAGCCTCTCGGGCGTCGGCGACAGCGCCGAATGGGGCCTCGCCGTGGGCGTCGATCCGCTCCTGATCGCCACCAAGGGCGCCCACGGCTGCGAGCTCGCGGTCACCGGCGATCTGACGCAGCTGAACGTGGCCACCGTGGCGGGCATCTACACCACCATCGACCCCTCCGCACTGCCCGGCTTCATCCAGCAGCTCGGCGGCCTCTGCACCAAGGTCTTCGCCGGGCTGGGTTCCTGAGTTCCCGGCCCGGCGCACGGCCGGTGCTATCATCCCGGCCACCCGACGCGCGTGACCGCGTCGCTCCTCGGTGTGACCCGACTCCTCGATGTGCCCGGATCGAATCGGACATGGATAGCCCTCCCAGCGAGCCGGCCGGCCAGGCCGACCAGCCTGCCGTCGACGCCCCGGCGCCTTCGGTCCCCGGATCGACCGGCCCCGGTGAACAAGTACCGCACGTGGCGACCGCAGCCCAGCTGCGACGCTTCATCAAGTCCCGCCCGTACGTGCCGCTCCACGAGCTGCGCCGGCGCTTCGAGCTGAACGGCCAGGCCGACGACGTGTGTCCCGTGCGCGTCCCTGAAGGCGTCGTCTACGTCGGGCTGCCCCAGCGCGAGTCCGATCTGCTGGCCGAGCTCGTGCGCTGCGGCGATGTCGGCCTCGAGTTGTGCCGGGATCCGCTCGTGCCGATCGTGATGGGCGTCTTCCCGATGCGGCCCGTCGTCCGGAGCTGACGCGGCCAGAACCCAGACGGCATCGATCCAGCCGACGCACGGTGTCCCGTGGCACCGGCCAGCACGCGGCCGGTTCGTGCCGTTGACCTGGGGGGTCAGCACATCCTGACCTGGCGGGTTCGTATCTGACCCGATCTGGGCTCCCGCGACCGCGAATCGTCCGAAGCTGACCCGGGAGGACACAGGATGGCGAGATCGGCCGCCGAACGGGGCGCGGAGCCCTGCCCCCGTCCGGTACTGACCTCCCGGGTCAACGCAGCCGGGGCTGAGATCGGCCGCATACTCAGTCGACCAGGTCGGCGACCTGGAGGGCGATGCCCTCCAGGGCCAGCAGGCCCCGTTTGATCTCCGGCCCGTCCGGATCGTCGCCGTAGCCGCCGATGGAACCGTCGCCCGCCACGACGCGGTGGCACGGCACCAGCAGCCAGAACGGGTTGCGGCCCATGGCGGCGCCCACGGCGCGGGCGGCGCCGGGAGCGCCGATGCGGCGGGCCAGGCGCCCGTAACTGGTCACCCTGCCCCGCCCGATGGTGCGCGCCCCTTCGAGGACGCGCCGGTCCCAGGCCGTGACACCCGACCAGTCAAGCGGCACGTCCTCGAGGGCCGCCGGCTCGCCGTCCAGCGTCGCCCGGACGGCCGAAACGGCCTGACCGAGGAGACGGCGAGCTTCGCCCGCGCTGGTGCGGTCGACCAGCCGCACATCCGCCCCGAGCCGGCGACGGAGGACCGGCCGGACCGCCGCCGCCGAGCTGCGAAGCTCGACCGCGAGCACGCCGCGGGCGGTCGCCACGATCACGACGGGCCCCCACGGGGAGGGCAGTGTCGCCGAGGCTGCGGCGAGTGGTCGGGGGTCGGCCATCCGGCCATCCTGCCAGAGCGTTGCGCGGCCTGTGCCGGATCCGTTGCCGATCGGCGATCGGGGGCGCGCTCCATTGCGATCGATCTGCGATCGGCCGTGGCGATGCTGGTGGGCGTTGGCGACCCGCCATCACGACGCAACGACCTGGAGAACCCGATGCGCACGCGGCCCATCATTCGAACGCTGAGCAGCTTGCTTCTCCTGCCCCTGCTCATCGGTGCCTGCAGCGGTGCAGGTCCGGCCGCGACGACCACCCCTGGTGCACCCGGGACCAGCCCCGCCTCGGTCGGCGGCGGTGCGACGGGCCTGCCCGATGGCGGCGCGACGACCGGTCCGGCGGCCAGCGGGCCCGTGCGCGGCCACGTGGGCGACAAGCTCCAGTGGTCGATCGACGGCACCCCGTATGCGGCGACCCTGGTCAAGGTCTTCGACCCGGCGACGGCGACCGGCTCGTCGGATGCGCCGCAGGCGGGTACCCATTGGGTCGGCGCGGAGATGACCCTGTCCGACGCCCAGGGGAACCCGGCGGACGACTCGGGCGCCCTGGACGGGACCGGATCCGACGGCCAGCGTTACGGCGCGGCCGGGAGCCCGAACTCCGGCTACCACCTTGGCACGCACGGTGCGTCCGGCGAGGTCTTCCAAGGCTGCACGGCCGTGCCCGGCGGCGAAGGGGGCCAGCTCGGCACCATCTGCAGCGCCTTCCTTGTCCCCGACGGCGTGACCGTCATGAGCGTCGGATATGGCGTCGAGGGCGTGGATGTCGGCGGCCCCGATGACGCTATCTGGTCGATCCCCTGATGCCCCTGCCATCCACCCCACCAGCGATCGGAGTCGAGATGTCGGTGAGAACCCTCTTTCCCCGCGGCCTTTGTGTCGTGGCCCTGGCGATCGCCCTGGCGGCCTGTGGCGCCACAGGCGCCTCGGGCACGGGCAGCACGTCGTCGGGCGCGGCCGGTCCTACGCTGGCGCCTGGCGGGACCGTGGTGGCGACACCTGCGGGCAGCGGCGCGGTGACCGGCCACGTGGGCGACAAGCTGACGTATCCCGGGAGCAACGTCGACCTGGGCTTCGATGCGACCCTCGTCAAGGTCTTTGATCCCGCCACCCCGACCTCCGCCTCCACCGAGGCGTTGCCGTCCGGCGCTCGGTGGGTCGGCATCGAGATCACCATCGACAACCACTCGCCGCAGGCCGGCAATGACTCCTCGGCCATCGACGGGATGGCCTCCGACGGGACCGCCTTGACCACCGACGATGTCTATCAGGGCTTCTCGCGACCCATCGGCGAGTTCCAGGGCTGCACCGAGAGCAGCTCGCTCGGCGACACGGACGTGCCATACACGCAATGCGAGGCCTTCGTCGTGCCGGATGGCCAGACCCTGACGAAGGTCGGCTTCCACATCAACCAGCTGGGGGAAACCGATCAGGCCACCTGGACGGTGCCCTGATCATGCGTACCCGGTGGCTCGTCGCGCTGCTGCTGACGGCCCTGTTGGCCAGTGCCTGCGGCGCCGCCACGACCACCCCGGGAGCGGCGAGCCCGGCCCCGAGCGGGCCGGCCAGCGCCATCGCCGCCCACCAGGTCCCACTCGGAGCGACCGCGCCCGTCGACGATGCGACATGGGCCCTGGCCGAGCGATTGACGGAAGACACCTACACCGCCGACACCACCGGTGCCATGCAGACGGCCCTCGCCCGCGCCGGTATCGCGGTCGTCGCCGATGCGAGCACCGACCCCGGCACGGACGCGCCCGAGGTCTCCCTGACGGGGCCCAGGAGCCCGTTCGAGCTGCTCGACTTCCAGGCCCATGCCCTGGCCGTGGGAGCCTGGGGTGGGGCGGGGTGGACGGGCGCCGAGCTCGATTCGGTCGTGCCCCTCCCGGCCGGCCTCTCCGGCGAAGCGCCGACCTCCGTGCTGCTGGCGGCCTACGTGGCCGCCGTGGCCACGCCGGGGGCAGCTCTCGCCCGCGCGCTCATGGCCGGCCAGGACCTGCGCGATCCAGCGACCGCCCGCTTCCCGGCCGTTGTCTTCGTCCTGTTCGTCTCCGACCTCGTGACCGACGGCGGCCGACTGGCCGGCCCAAGCGCGAGTCCGAGCGGGGCGGCCGGGCGCACGGAGCTGCTCAGTCTCGCAGCCCCTGATGCTGCGCCCGTCAAGCTCGCGGTGGCGGTCGATACCGTCTGCTCCGATACGGCGAACTGGATGAAGGGCATGCTGGACGGCCTGTTCAACGCCCTCAAGCTGGCCACCCCGGACAACGTGCCGGGGGCGATCGTCGCGTCGATCTGGAACTGGATCGTCGACGTGGCCCATACCCTCGTCAACAACCTCATCGCGAGTGTCACGGCCGCGGTCATGGGGACCATCCGGAGCATCGGAGCGGCCATCGCCGCGGTCGCCGAGCAGGTGGCCACGTTCCTGCCGTACGCCGTGAAGGTCATCGCCAGCGGCGGGAACTCAGGGGCGGCCGGATTCCAACTTGGCAGCGTCCCGCTGCGGGGCACCTTCACCGCCGTCGTGAGCGCCGGCGACCTGCCGAGCCTGCCGGCCGTCCTCACCGATTGCGCTAAGACCGTCGACGTCGACGTGCCCGACTTCCGGGCGAAGCAGGTGCCGGTCACGTGGGGCCCCATCGAGTCGCTCCCCGACCCGCTGCTGGCGCCGATCGACTCGGCCGCCACGAACACCGTGACCGATGACACGGGCACCACGACGTGGGGCTTTCTGACCAGCCGTGATCCCGGCGATCCGACCGGCGAGCCGGTCGGTCAGCTCGATACCATGCCCATCGCGGTCCACCGTCCGGAGATCGAACAGGCCCGGACCAAGCTGACCGATGCCCTGCTCGGTTGGATCCCGCCCCTGGTCAAGCCGTTCGTCCTGGCCCTGTTCGCGCCCTATCTCGACGGACTGGAGGGCCGCCTGAACGCCCTGCTCGACGCGCGGGGCACGGGCACGGTGGACCTCAAGTACCACGAGAAGGCGCCACCGACGCCCTCGCCATCGACGACCCCGAGCGGATCCGGGGCCTGCGCGGTGACGCAACCCGCGGCGACCGACCAGGGCAGCCTGACCATCAAGTCGACGACGATCATCCCACCGGGCCAGATCGACCTCGGCGAGCACGGCGGCGAGAACGACGCCGGCAGCGCCCCGCTCAGCGTCGCCGTGGGCGCAGACGGGTCGCTTAGCGGCCAGTTCACCCTCACGTCGCAGAACCACTTCGAGGCCCAGGGCATCAGCCAGGGGACGGAAGACACGACCGTCGTGGAGAACGGCAGCGTCGGCGGCACGCTGTGCGCCCTCGCCCTCCGGTTCCTCAACGAGACGATCACCGCCTGCAAGGCGACCGGCGTCCAGGCCGAACTCGGTTGCGGGCCGGTGAACACCACGATCGACCTGACTGGGCTCATGCCGGCCGAGCCCCTGGGCGCGCCCACCGTGTCGGGCAAGACGTTCACTTGGTCGATCTCGTACGAGAACGGCTTCGATGCCGGCTTCGGCGGGCTCGGCGGCGAGGTCCAATCGACGCTGACGATGACCCTGACCGCGCCTTAGGCATCCCAACCTGGCCACCTGCGGCCGTGATCCGCAGCTCACTCTGATCGGAGTCGATATGTCGATGCGAACCTTCGTGTCTCGATGCCTGTCCATCGCGGCCCTGAGCATGGTTCTCGCCGCCTGCGCCGGGGCAGGCTCGCCGGGTGCCGCCAGCCAACCGGCGGACGGGGGAAGCCAGACCCTGCAGCCAGGCGGGACCGCGGCCGCCGCCCCTGCCGGCAGTGGCGCCGAGCCGGTGACCGGCCATGTCGGCGACAAGCTCACCTTCTCCGAGTACGGCGGTGCCCAGGCCGACGGCACGCTCGTCAAGGTCCTCGACCCGGTCACCGACACGGACCAGTACCCGGCCGTGCTCCCGACCGGGACACACTGGGTCGGGGTGGAGCTGATCCTCGACAACCACTCCCCCGACTACATGAACGAGGCGTCCCAGGTGGATGCGACCACCTCCGCTGGCGCCACGATCATGGAGGGCGACCCGGCGAACGGGAACAGCGGAATCTACGGCTACGCGGGATGCACCCCGACCGACGCCGGCAACGAGCAGGACGTCCAGCCCTTCACCCACTGCTACGGCTTCGTGGTGCCCGACGGCCAAACGCTCACCCAGGTGGGGGTGAAGGTCGGGGAGGTCGCGACGTTCGACCGGGTGACCGACGAGGCGATCTGGAAGGTGCCGTGATCTCCGCGCCACACGAGCTCAGCCGGGCGGGTCGTACGCTGACGGTGACCCTGACCGCGCCATAGGCGATGATGCGGGCGTGAGTACCCGCCACGAACCACCGGGAGGCGCGTTCCGCTACCAGCACGCCATCGAGGTCCGCTTCAGCGATACGGACGCCATGGGCCACGTCAACAACGCGGTCTACCTGACCTACTTCGAGCTCGCCCGCGCGGGCTACTACCAGGCCGTGACAGGCCGCGTGTTCGAGACGCTCGCCGAGACCGATCGCTCGATGATCATGGCCCACGCCCGCGTGGAGTACCGCGCGCCGACCTTCTTCGGGGAGACCGTCATCGTGGCCTGCCGCGCCGCGTGGGTCAGCCGCTCGTCGTTCTCGCTCGTCTATCGACTCTTGGCCGCGGACGACTCACCGCGCGGCGGGGGCCGGCTGCTGGCCGACGGTGAGACGATCCAGGTCACCTACGACTACGCCAGCGGTCGGGCGACACGCCTCGACCCCGAGATGGTGCGCGCCATGGAGGCGTACGAAGGGCAGCGCATCCCGCCCCGCCCGGGCACCTAGGCAGGCTCGCTCCGGCGAGCCTCCAGCGCCTTCTCGAACGCGGCCAGCTCCTCGTCGGGCAGGCCGTAGGTGTGGCGCTCCTCCGGGAAGGCCCGGCTGCGTACGTCGGCCGCGTAGGCCTCCAGGGCGGCGCGGGTCGACCCGGCGAGGTCGGCATAGGCTTTCACGAAGCGCGGCGCCTGGCCCTGGGTCAGGCCGAGCAGGTCGTGCCAGACGAGCACCTGGCCGTCGCATCCGACGCCCGAGCCGATGCCGATGGTGGGGACCTTGAGGAGCCGGCTGATGTGCTCCGCCGCCGGCGCCGAGACGGCCTCGAGCACGATGGCGAAGCAGCCCGCGGCCTGCAACGCCAGCGCGTCGTCAAGGAGCCGCATCGCCTTGGCGGCCGTGCGGCCCTGGGCCTTGAAGCCACCCAGCATCGTCACGCTCTGGGGCGTCAGGCCCAGGTGGCCCATGACGGGGATGCCGGCTTGGGCGAGGGCCCGGGCGCGGTCGACCGACGGGCCGGCCCCCTCCAGCTTGACCCCGTCGGCGCCGGCCTCCTTGACCAGCCGGATGCTGCTCTCGATGGCCTGCTGGTCGGAGACCTGGTACGAACCGAAGGGCAGGTCGCCCAGGAGGAAGGCATGCTTCGTGCCCCGCCGGGCGGCCCGGGTCAGCATGACCATCTCGTCCATCGTGACCGGCGTGGTGCCGTCGTAGCCGAGCATGTTGTTGGCGGCCGAATCGCCGACCAGGATGATGTCCACCCCGGCCTCATCGGCCAGGCGGGCGCTGGGGGCGTCGTAGGCGGTGACCATCACGATCGGCTCGCGCCGCGCCTTGAGATCGCTGAAGGCCGTGAGCTGCAGGTGCATGGCCCGGGCGGCGCTCATGGCCGAGGCGTCCGCGCGGGGCCGGGCGGTGGTCGTCATCGCGGCTGGGTCTCCCGTGGCGGCGGATCGAGGGTCACATTATCGATGAGGCGTGTCGAGCCTACCCGCACGGCCGCCGCGAGCACGTGGGGCTCCAGGTCGGCGACCTCCACGTAGTCGGGCTCGAGGCCGGCCTCGCGCAGGACGGCCAGGGCGGCCGCCCGATCGCGGGTGGCGAGGGCGCGCGGCAGCGCCAGGGCCTGCGCTCGCTCGGCCGGCGAGAGGCGGGCATTGCGTGACGAGAGGGCCAGGCCGTCGGCATCGCGGACGGTCGGCACGACCCGCAGGCGGACGGGCAGGTCCAGGTCCCGGAGCACGGTGCGGATGACCGCCACCTGCTGGGCGTCCTTCTGGCCGAAGTAGGCCACGTCGGGGGCCACGATGTGCAGCAGCTTGACGACGATGGTGGCCACGCCGCGGAAATGCCCCGGACGATGGACGCCCTCCAGGATCGACCCCAGGCGTTCCGCCTCGATCCAGGTCTGGTACCCCGGCGGATACAGCTCGCCGGCCTCCGGGGCGAAGACGAGGTCCACGCCGGCCGCCTGCGCTGCCGCCAGATCCTGCGGCTCATCGCGGGGGTACGCGGCGAGGTCGGGGCCCTCGCCGAACTGCGCCGGGTTGACGAAGAGGCTCATCACGACCGTGGTGCACTCGGCCCGCGCCGCGTCCAGCAGCGCGCGGTGACCGGCATGCAGGGCGCCCATCGTGGGCACGAGGCCGAGCGGACGGCCGGACGTCCGCCGCCGCTCGGCGATCGCGGCGCGGGCCTCGGGGATCGTCCGGACGACTTGCATGGGCTGGCCGGCGTCAGGCCTCGAAGCGCCGGAAGATCGCCACCGCGTTCTGGCCGCCGAAGCCGAAGCCGTTGATCATGGCCGTGTCGACGCGGTGCTGGCGGGCCACGAGGGGCACGTAGTCGAGGTCGCACTCGGGCAGGTCGGGATGCTCCAGGTTGGCCGTCGGGGCGATGAGGCCCTCGCGGATCGCGCCGAGCGCCGTGAGGGCGCTGATGACGCCGGCCGCGCCGAGCAGGTGCCCGACCATCGACTTGGGCGAGCTGATGGGGCGTCCGTAGGCGTGCGGGCCGAAGGCGGCCTTGATGGCCCGTGTCTCGGTCACGTCGTTGAGCGGCGTGGAGGTCCCGTGGGCCACGATGTAGTCGATCTCGTCGGGCGCCACCCCGGCGTCGCGCATGGCCATGGTCATGGCCCGTGCCGCGCCCCGGCCGGTCGGCTCGGGGGCACTGATGTGGAACGCGTCGGCCGTGAGGGCCGCCCCGATGACCTCGGCGTGGATGGTCGCACCGCGCTCCAGCGCGTGCGCCGCGCTCTCCAGCATCACCGCTCCCGCCCCCTCGCCGAACAGGAAGCCGTCGCGGTCGCGATCGAAGGGCCGCGACGCGTGGGTCGGATCGGCGTTGCGCTTGGACAGGGCGCCCATGTTGCCCAGGGCAGCGAACCCGATCGGCAGCAAGGCGGCCTCGGAGCCGCCGGCGAGCACCACGTCGACCTCGCCACGCTGGATCAGGCGCAGCCCGTCCAGGAACGCGATGACCGAGCTGGCGCAGGCCGCGACCTGGGTGATGACCGGACCGGTCAGGCCGTACTCCATGGAGAGCTGGCAGGCGGCCATCGAGCCGGAGAGGGCGGGGATGGCGAAGGGGCTCACGAACTGGGGCCCGCGCTGCTCGACCGTGTGCGTGCCGTCCACGATCTGCTCCAGGCCGCCGCCACCGGTGTTGAAGGCGACGGCGGCGCGGTCGCGCTGCTCGGGGGACCACGTGGTGAAGTCGAGGCCGCTGTCGGCGACCGCCTCCTTGCCGGCGGCCATGGCCAGGTGGATGAAGCGGCTCATGCGGCGCGCCATCTTGCGGTCCATGACCGTGGTCGGGTCGAAGTCCTTGACCTCGGCGGCGATGCGGACCTCGTACCGGCTGGCGTCGAAGCTCGTGATGGGCCCGCCGCCGTTGACGCCGGCCACGAGGTTGCGCCAGAACGTGGGGTGGTCGTTGCCGATGGGCGTGATGGCGCCCAGTCCGGTGACCACGGCGCGACGGGCGAGGTCCTGCTCAGGCACGGCCGGCTTCACTCCTGGGGTGGGGACCCCGATCGTACCGCGCGGCGCGGCCGTCGCGAGCGGCGCGGGCGTCGGCGGCCCTGGCCTGCGGCATCGCCCGCCACGCCCGCGGCATGACGTGGACCCACAGGCGGATGGCACGATCCAGGCCGGCCGCCAGCCGCGCCCGGCGAGGCCCCCACGGCAGTCCGTAGCCCTCGCGGATCGACGCCGGCAGGAGGGCTACCGCCGGCAGGGTCATCAAGGCGGCCACCGGTCCCGGCAGGAACGGCAGCGGCGCGCGCACCACGAGGCGCCCCAGGCGTCGCCCGGCGGCCGTGACGCGAACCGGTCCCGTGGGGCCAAGCATGCGGGCCATGTAGGCCTCGAAGGCCGGCCAATCGGCGGGACTGTCATCGAGCGGGATGCCCAGGCGCGCCCCGACCAGCCGCGCCTCACCCCAGAAGGCCGCCCGATCCTCCGCCGTCAGCCGCCCCACCCATCGCTCGTATGCCTGGACGCTCGTCCAGATGAGCGTCGCCTGGACCCACAGCAGGAGCGCCGGGTCCAGGGCCCGGTACCGTGCCGCGAGCGCGCGGGCGTCCGGATCGGCCGCCTCACCGCGCACGGTGGCATGGACCCCGTTGAGGCGCCGCACGGCCGCCTCGGCCGTCGGGCCGTCGCCGAAGACCAGGGCGAGCGTGGTGCGCAGCGTGCGGCGCAGGCGCCCCGCCGGGTCCGCCTCGAAGTCGCTGTGGGCGGCCACGCCCTCGGCCACCAGGGGATGCGCCAGCTGCAGCAGGAGGGCCGTGGGCCCCGCGCCGAGCAGGACCGCCTCGCGGTTGATGCGCCACATGCGGCTCCCCGGCCCGTAGAAGCCCAGGACGGGGTCGGGCTTCAGCGCGGCAGGGCCCGTGGTTCGAGGGGCACGTCCCAATGGGCCTCCAGCAGCTCGAAGCGGTGGCGCTCCTCCGCCTGGTACCGCGCCTGGTCGGGGAAGAGGCGGGCCGCGATGGCCGCCTCGCTGTGGGCCTCCATGGCCGACCAGTCACGGTAGGTGATGGTCACCATGACGGTCCAGTCGGCCCGGCCGTCGCCGTGGAAGCGGGGCACGTAGGCCTGGACGTCAAGGAAGCGGCCGGCCGCCAGCTGTTCCCGGAGCAACGGCCAGTGGTTGCGCTCGAAGAGCTCCAGGAACTCCTCCTGGGCGCCCCACCGGACGCGGTAGAAGTAGGCGACGGTGACCGGTGCGCCGGCGTCGGCCATCCGTCAGTCGCCGTCGTAGCGCTTGAAGATCACCGCGCCATTGTGGCCGCCGAGGCCCACGTTGTCGCTGATGGCATAGCGGATGGGCATGGAGCGGGACGACCCGTGGACGACGTTGAGGTTGATCTCCGGGTCGGGGTCGCGGTAGTTCAGGGTGGCCGGTGCGCACTGGTGGTAGACCGACAGCACGGTGAAGATCCCCTCGACGGCCCCGGCGGCCCCCATGAGGTGGCCGGTCATGGACTTCGTGCCGCTGATGGCGATCTCCGGCGTGCGATCGCCGAAGACCGCCCAGAAGGCCTGTGCCTCGCGCAGGTCGCCAAGCGGCGTGGACGTCCCGTGCGGGTTGATGAGGTCGATCTCGTCGCGCGGCACGCCGTGCCGCTCCAGGGCCATCTCGATGGCCCGCCGCGTCCCGTCGCCCTTCTCCACCGGCTGGATGAGGTCCCACGCGTCGGCCGCGGAGCCGAAGCCGACCACCTCGGCGTAGATGCGGGCCCCGCGCGCCCTGGCGTGCTCGAGATCCTCGACGACCATGGCCCCGGCGCCCTCACCCAGGACGAACCCGTCGCGCGTCCGGTCGAACGGCCGCGAGATCGTCTCGAGCGGCTCGCCCTCCCGCGGCGTGCCCATGCCCCGCATGTTGGAGAAGCCGATGTAGCCGACTTCGAAGAGGGGCGTCTCCGTCGAGCCGCAGATGGCGGCCACGAAGTCGCCCCGCCGGATGCCCTCCGCCGCCTCCCCGATGTTGTGGGTGCCCGTCGAGCAGGCCGTGACGATGCACATGTTGGCGCCGCGTGCACCGGTCTCGATGGCGATCTGGCCCGACGCGGTGTCGGGCAGCATGTTG
The DNA here is from genome assembly GCA_036561685.1 of Candidatus Limnocylindrales bacterium. Classification (GTDB taxonomy): domain Bacteria; phylum Chloroflexota; class Limnocylindria; order Limnocylindrales; family CSP1-4; genus DASPUH01. The sequence continues at coordinate 46,507 of DATBOX010000141.1, forward strand.
GCGATGAAGAACGGACTGACCAGCCGCGGGCCCTTCGTCTCCCACGTCTGGATGGCCTCCATCATGAGTCCCGGGCCGCCCACGCCCGAGCCGAAGACCACGCCGACGTCCTCGCTGTTCTGGGGCGTGATGGCCAGGCCGGAGTCGGCCACGGCCTGCTTGGCGGCGGCCACCCCGAACACGACGTTCTTGTCGGTGCGCCGCACCGCCTTGAAGTCCATCCAGGCGTTGGCGTCGAAATCGTGGACCTCGCCGGCGGCCTGACATTCCAGCTTGGAGGGGTCCCAATAGGTGATCCGGCGCAGGCCGCTGTGCCCCTCGACGAGGTTGTGCCACGCGGTCGGGATGTCCTGACCGACGGGGCTGATGATGCCGAGGCCGGTGATGGCCACACGGCGGGAGAAGTCGGGTCGACGCATGGGCGGGCGGTCTCCTAGGTGAGCGGCTGGGCGAGGGCTGTGGCGGTCGGGTCGGGGAGGAGCGCCTCGGGCGCGAGGCCCTGGGGCGCGCTCGGGTCGTCAAGGGCGATGGTCGCGGCATCGGGGGCGATGCGGCGGATGAGGCCGCTCAGGACCTTGCCGGGGCCGACCTCGATGAAGGCGGTCACGCCCGCGGCGGCCATCGTGCCAACGGCGGCCACCCAGTCGACGCCGGTCGTGAGGTGCTCGACGAGTTCACCGCGGCACGCCTCGCCGCTGGTCAGGGCACGGGCGTCGGCGTTCGCCAGCAGTGGCGTGCGCGGGTCGGCGAAGGGGACGGGCGCCAGGGCGAGCTGCATCGCGGCGGCGGCCGGCGCCATGAGGGGGCTGTGGGCGGCGACGCTGACGGGCAGCAGGATGGCCCGTCGGGCGCCCAGCCCGCGTGCCGCCTCCACCGCCGCCTCGACGGCCGGCCGCTGGCCGCTGACGACGACCTGGCCGGGGGAGTTGCGGTTGGCCACGCCGAAGACGCCGTGGGCCTGGCCGGCCCGCACCAGCTCGGGCAGCCGCGCGTCGTCGAGCCCGATGATGGCGGCCATGGCTCCGTCACCGCCGGCGGCCTGCATCTGCCGTCCGCGCTCGCGCACGAGGCGAAGCCCCGCCTCGAGGTCGATGACGCCGGCCGCCACGAGCGCCGAGTACTGGCCCATCGAGTGGCCGGCATGGAACTCGGGCACGAGCGAAGGCACGCCGGCCGCCGCGCGGGCCGCTTCGAGGGCCCGCAGGAAGGCGATCGAGGCCGCAAGCAGGGCCGGCTGGGCGTTGACCGTCAGGTCCAGCTCCTCGGCCGGGCCGTCCCAGGCGAGGCGAGTGAGGGGCTCGGCGAGCGTGGCGTCGGCGGTCGCGAAGGCCTGCGCCGCAGACGGGAAGGCATCGGCCACGCGATGCGCCATGCCCACGCTCTGCGAGCCCTGCCCCGGGTAGACGAAGGCGACGCCGCTCACGTGCGGACCACGGGCGCGTACATCGCCCCAGTTGTAGCAGGCCCGGGCGGCCGGTGCCGCATATCGTGTGCAAGGTTGCACAGGTCGCCCTGCCCCGCTACGCTCGCGCCATGGTCGACGCCCCGCCCCCGCAGAACCCGCGCCAGCTCTCCGACGCCATCGCCATGGGCAAGGCGCTGTGGCGGGACCTGGTCATCGGGTTCGCCGGCCAGCTCGGCACGCTGGGTCTGGGCTTCACCCAGCTGGCGGCGCTCTACGCCATCGCCGGCAGTGCGTCGCTGACCGTGGGGGACCTGGCGGAGCTGCTCGGCCGCTCGCCCTCCGCGGCGAGCCGCGTCGTGGCCTCGCTGCGCACGCGGGGCCTCGCCCAGGGGCTGGAGGAGGTCGCCGATCGCCGTCAGCGGGTCCTTCGCCTGACGGCCAAGGGGGCCGCGCTCGTGGCCGCCATCGACCGCTCGCGGGCGGACCAGTTCCTGGCCGTGGTGCGGCCCCTGCCGCTTGACGACCGGGCGCTGGTGGCGATGGCCGTGGCGGTGCTGGCGGACCGGGCCATGACGCCGCGGGGCCGGCTGATCAAGGCGCCGCCGAGCGGCTGACGCGGTCCGCGGTCCGCGGTCCGCCGCCTCAGATCGTGGCGAGGTTGCTCATCGCCCCGACGACCCCGACGAAGATGCCGAAGGCGAGGACCGCCCAGGCGAGGCGCGGGCGGTCGCGCACCAGCACCGCCACGATCGCCGCCACGAGGGCCCAGACGGTGAGCTTCGCGACGAGGGCGTAGAAGAGGCCGTGCGCCTGCAGCGACACGGCCAGGGGGTTGAGCTCGGCCGCGGCGCCGTGGGCCGCCAGCATCGTCCGATAGGTCAGGAAGTCGGTGAGCTGGGCGATGCCGAGCAACGTCAGCCCGAACGGCGTCAGGAGCAGGCTGCCCCGTTTGGCGGCCGATCGGGTGGACTGGATCACCTCCGCGGACACCCCCGCACCCTACACCCGCCGTCGGGTGGCTGCAGGGCGGACCCTGCCGAGGCGGGGTACACTGGCTGCACGTCCGACCCCACCGTCAGGCGCGCAGCGTCACCAGGCGCCGCGACAATCGGTCGATGCCAGCCCTCGCCACGGGCGCATCCCCTCGGTGCGGACGAGATCGCGAGGCACCGCGGTTCCGCCCGTCCGGCAACCTCGGAGGTCCGTCATCCGAACCGCGTTCGTCGCCACCTACCCGCCGCGTCGCTGCGGCATCGCCACCTTCACCCACGACCTCGCGTCGGTCGTTGGCGGGGGCGAGGTAGTCGTCCTGGACCCGCCCGATCACCGCGGACCGTACCCTCCCGAGGTCCACCACCGCATCCGCCGGGACGAGCCGTCGGATTACGCGCGCGCGGCCAACACCCTGCGGCACTGCCGCATCGACGTGGTGTCCGTCCAGCACGAGTTCGGGATCTGGGGCGGCGACGACGGCGCGGCCGTGCTCGACTTCGTCGGCGCGCTTGAGGCCCCGAGCGTCGTCACCCTGCATACGGTCCTGCGTCACCCCACCCGGAACCAGCGGCGCATCATCGTCGAGCTGGTCGGGGCCTCCACGGCGACGGTGGTCATGTCGCGCAGCGCCGCGGTCCTCCTGGCCAACGTGTACGGCATCGATCCATCCCGGGTGGTGGTCATCCCTCACGGCGTGCCGAACCTGCCGCTGGTGGATCCCGAGACGATGAAGCCGGCCTTGGAGCTGGCGGGCCGATCGGTCATCCTCAGCTTCGGCCTGCTGGGGCAGGGCAAAGGCTACGAAACCGTGCTCGAAGCCTTGCCGGCCGTCGTGGCGGCCGTGCCCGACGTCTCGTACGTGGTCCTCGGGGCGACCCACCCCAACCTCCTGCGGACCGAGGGTGAAGCCTATCGACGCTCCCTCGAGGAGCGGGTCGGACGGCTCGGCCTGACCGACCACGTGCGGTTCGAAGACCGTTTCGTGGGCCGCGTGGAGCTCGGCCGCTGGCTCGAAGCGGCCGACATCTTCGTCACCGCGTACCCCAACCTGGAGCAGATCGCTTCCGGCACGCTGGCATACGCGCTGGGGGCAGGCAGGGCGATCGTCTCCACCCCGTATGCCTATGCCCGCGAACTGCTGGCCGACGGTCGTGGCCTGCTGGTGGCGCCGGGCTCGCCGGCCGCCCTCGCCGAGGCCTTCATCGGCCTGTTTCGCGACCCGCGACGCCGGGCACGCCTGGGTCGCCGGGCGTATGAGCACGGCCGGGTGATGATCTGGTCGGAGGTTGGGGCGACGTACCGGACACTGTTCGCGCGGGTCGCTGCGGGGCCGGTCAGGCGTCCAGCACCCGCGACCGCGCTCGCGACGATCCGTGTCTGATCCGGCCCCCCTCTTCCCGGTCGTCCGCAGCCACCTCGAGGCGCTCTCCGACGACATCGGGATCATGCAGCACGCCGTGGGTGCGCAGCCGGATCCGCGCCATGGCTACTGCACCGACGACGTGGCGCGCGCCCTGTCGGTGGACGTGCTCCACGCGGCGGAGCTCGGCTGGACGGCCGTGGCGCCCAGCGTGGCCCGTGCCCTTCGCTTCCTCCGCGCGGCCGTCGACCCGGCGACGGGACGGTTCCGGAACCTGCGGGCCGCGGATGGGACCTGGCTCCCGGGCATGGGCTCGGAGGACGCCCACGCACGGGCGTTGCGAGCCCTGGCGGAGCTGGCGGCGGCCACCCCGGACGCCGGGCTCCGAGCGGAGGCACTGACCCTGTTCGAGTGGGCCCTGCCGCCGGCGGTGTCCCTGTCGGCCTCGCGCCCCCGAGCGGCGGCCCTCGTGGCGTGTGTCATCGCGACGCGGACGGGGCGCCCGAGCGATGCCGCTTCGGCCGCCTTGCGGAGCCTCGCCGGCGCCCTCTGGGCGACCGTCGGGCCGGCCGGCCAGGACTCATCGTGGCCATGGCCCGAGCCGGTCGCCACGTACGAGAACGGCCTCCTGCCGGAAGCCCTCCTGCTGGCCGGCCAAAGCACGGATGACGTCATGATGGTCGAGCGCGGACGTCAGCTCCTGGATTGGCTCATCGACATCCAGACCTCGCCGGCCGGGCACCTGTCGCCCATCGGCAATGACGGCTGGTGGCCGCGCGGCGGCCGGCGCGCCCGCTTCGACCAGCAGCCGATCGAGGCGACCGCGCTGCTCCTGGCGGCGCAGGCGGGCCGCGAGATCATCGGTGACGAGCGCTATGAGGCGACCATGGAGCGATGCTACGGTTGGTTCCTGGGGGCCAACGACGGCCACGTCGCGGTGGCCATCCCCGAACGGGGCGCCTGTCACGACGGCCTGACGCCGACGGGCGTCAACAGCAACCAGGGGGCGGAGTCGACCCTCATGTGGCTGATCGCCCTGGAAGGCATCCGGCGCGTGCGGATGGGGCGCGCGATAGGCATCCGCGCGGTCGAACTCGTCGGGGGGACCTCGTGAGGGCCCACGACGGCGATGGCCTGTTCGAACGGCACGCGAGCAATCCGATCCTCACCGCGGACGACCTGCCCTATCCGGCCAACGCCGTGTTCAACCCGGGCGTCGCCCAGGTCGGGGACGAGACGCTGTTGCTGGTACGGGTCGAGGACCGCCGCGGGATCTCTCATCTCCACGTCGCTCGCAGCCTGGACGGCGTGACCGACTGGCGGTTCGACCCGACGCCGCTGCTCGAGCCGGACCCGAAGACACATCCCGAGGAGATCTGGGGCTGCGAGGACCCCCGGCTCACGTGGCTCCCGGAACGCGGTGAGTGGGCTATCTGCTACACGGCCTACAGCCGCCGCGGGCCACTGGTCTCGCTGGCCACGACGGTCGATTTCCGGACCGTTCAACGGCTTGGCGCGGTCATGCCGCCGGAAGACAAGGACGCGGCCCTGTTCCCGTGCCGGATCGCGGGCCGTTGGGTCATGATCCACCGCCCATCGCCCCTCCGCGGCGGCGCCCACATGTGGGTGTCCTACTCCCCCGATCTGCGCCACTGGGGCGACCACAGCTTGCTCCTGGAGGCCCGCGACGGCGCGTGGTGGGACGCCGGCAAGATCGGCCTGGGACCGCCTCCGGCGGAAACGGCGGCCGGCTGGCTGGTGATGTACCACGGCGCGCACCTCACGGCAGCCGGGCCGATCTACAGGCTCGGCCTCGCGCTTCTCGACCTGGAAGACCCGACGGTCGTGCTCAACCGCAGCGACGAGTGGATCTTTGGTCCGCGCGAACTGTTCGAGCGCGCCGGCGATGTATCCGATGTCGTCTTCCCGTGCGGCTGGATCGTCGATGAAGCCGCCGATTCGATCACCCTGTACTACGGCGCGGCCGATACGCGCATCGGCGTCGCGACCGCTGGTCTTGGCGCGGTGCTGGATCACATCCGGGCGTGCCCCCGGCCGGAGAGAAGACGGCGGGACGACCTGATCTGATCGGCCCCGCGGCACTCGTTTCACCCGCAGTAGCGTCGCACCGCGTAGGCCAGGACGGGATAGCCCCAGCGCAGCGCGTCGACGGCGACCCGCTCGTCGTCGCCGTGGAAGCGCTCCAGGAAGGGCTCGTCGGGGTCCAGGCGCAGGGGCGAGAAGCCGTACGTCGGGACGCCCAGGCGGACGGTGTGCTTGGCGTCCGTGGCGAAGGGGGCCAGGAGGGGCACCGGCACGGCGGCGGGGTCGTGGGCGCGGAGCACCTCGCCAAGGAGGGCCAGCAGCGGATGGTCGAGCGGCTGTTCGACCGGTTCCCCGTGGCTCAGGACCTGCGTGGAGCAGTGCCGCCACAGGTCGGGCTCCACCTGGGCCGCCACGAGGGCCTCCACCTGGGCCGCCGTGGTGCCCGGCAGCTGGCGGCAGTCCACCACGACCTCCGCGGTGCCGGGCAGAACGTTCTCCTTGACCCCGGCGTGGATGATCGTGGGGCTGATCGTGTCGCGCAGCAGAGCCTTGAGGGCACGCCGCTCAGGCTCGCGACACAGGTCGTCGATGGCGGCGAGACCGGCCGTCGTATCGGCCGCCTCGAGGATCCGCGCGACCAGGGCAGCCGTCGAAGGGACGGCCCCCGCGACCTGCTCGAGGGCGCGCCGCATGAGCGGCGTGATCCGCTGGGGAGTCGGCACGGCCAGCTGCTCGACGAGGCGCGCGGCGCGGATGGCGGCGCTGTCCGCCCGGGGCATGGCCGCGTGGCCGGCCGCGCCGCGCACGGTGATCCTCAGGCGGTGGTACCCCTTCTCGGCGACCTGGATGGGATAGAGCCGCCGCGCGCCCACCTGGACGCTCACCCCGCCGGCCTCGGTGAGGCACGCATCGGCGCGCAGCAGGTCCGGCTCGTGGTCGACCAGCCAGCCGGCGCCCAGGATGCCGCCCGCTTCCTCGTCGGCCGTCGCGGCGAAGATCAGGTCGCGCCGCAGGCCCGGGATGGCATGCCGGGCCGGGTCCAGGCCGGCCGCGGCCGCCTCGGCGGCGAGATCCAGCACGATCTGCAGCGACATGGCGACCATGCTTTTCATATCCACTGCGCCGCGGCCGTAGAGGTAGCCACCGTCGAGCTCCCCGCCGAACGGGTCGTGCGTCCAACGCTCGGCATCGGCCGGCACGACGTCCAGGTGGCCCAGCAGGAGGAGGGGACCGCCGCCGGTGCCGTCGCCGCGCAGCCGGGCGACGACGTCGCCGCGCCCGGGGAACGGCTCCAGGACGCGGGACGGGACACCCGCCGCGGCCAGGACAGCGGCCAGGTAGCGGGCGGCCACGATCTCGTCACCGGGTGGGTTGACGGTCCGGAGGCGGAGCAGCGCCTGGAGGTGGCCGACCAGGCTGGCGATCGTCTCGTCGGGGACCGGGACCCGGCCGGAGCTCATGACGCGGCCCATTCGGCGACGTGATCGACGGTCACCCGGATGAGCGGCCGGTCGGCCAGGTCGTGGGTGCGGTACTGGGGGTAGCGCGCCCGCAGGCCTGCCACGGCCAGTTCGTGCTCGGCGGCGTCGGCGGCACCCGGACGGACGGGCCCCAGGAGGCGCGCCGAGCCGTCCAGGCGCACCCAGGCCAGGCGCCGCCAGTCCTCGTCCCAGTGGTCGATCAGGAGCGACACGGCCGGCCGGGCCAGGAGGTCGCGGACGCGGCCCAGCTGCATCGGGTCGGCCACCGTCTTGGGCTTCTCGTCAAGCGCCGAGTAGACGAGCAGCGGGCTGTCCGCCTCGTCAGGACCCGCGTGGAGGTCGGGCATCCAGAAGCAGATGGGCACGAGCCGTGCCCGCCCGTCGCGCGTGATCGTGGCCAGGACCGCCCGCCGCGCCGATCGGATCAGCTGGTGGCCGGAAGCGGTGAGGCCGCTCATCCGAGCTCGTCGCGCAGGGGCTCGGCGACGTCACGGGCGAGCCGCTCGAGGGCTGCCCGGCCGCCTGCCGCTGGCATGCCCAGGATGATATCGGTGGCGCCCGCGCCGGCCATGTCGCGGGCCTGCCGGAGGGCCACCCCCGCATCGGTGCGCGAGGGGCCGACGTGCACCTGGCCGACGAAGGCGAAGCCGGCCGGATCGCGGCCGATGGCCTCCATCGCTCGCAGCACCTCCGATCGACGAGCGGCGAAGTACGCCGCGTCGCCCGCGTCGGTGCCCGGCTGCAGCCAGCCCGCTGCCGCCCGCGCCGCCAGCGCGATGCCCCGGCGACGCTGCCCGCCGAGGTAGAGCGGGGGGCCGCCGCGGGTCAGGGGGGCCGGCAGGTCGATGGCCTCGTGCAGCGGGTAGTAGGGATCGGGGCGGCTGATGCCCGGCGGCACGCCGGCGGCGGCCGAGAAGAGCGCCTGGAGCACGTCGACGGCGCTCTCCAGGCGGTCGATCCGCTCGCCGATGGGCGGCAGGGGGATGCCGAAGGCGGCATGTTCGCCCTCGTGCCAGCCGGCGCCGAGGCCCAGGATGAAATGGCCGCTCGTGGCGTGGTCCATGACCGTGGCCGCCTTGGCCAGGACGGCCGGGTGGCGGAAGGTGTTGGACAGGACGGCATGGCCGATCCACTTGCCGGGCACGAGATGGGCGAGCGTGGCGGCGAGGGTGAGCGCCTCCAGGCTCGGCCCGGGCGGCTGGGCCATGTCGGTCAGGTGGTCGTTCATCCATACGCCCTCGAAGACGGCCAGCCGGCCGCCGAGGGCCCAGGTGTCGCGCAGCGTCGCCCAGTCGACATCCTGGGGCGATGTCTTGAAGCTCAGGCGGACGTGGCCCTTCACCACGGGCCGGCCGCCGGCGATCGGCTCAGGCCGGGCGGGCCGCGTCGCGCGACCCGGCCGGGACCAGGGTCACGGCGCCCTCGCTGGCCGAGCTGACGAGCGCGGCGTACTTGGCGAACACGCCGCGGCGGTAGTGCGGTTCGGGCTGACGCCACTCCCGGGCGCGGCGCGCCAGCTCGGCGGGCGCGACCTCCAGGTCCAGGCGCTTGCCGTCGACGTCGATGACGATGGGGTCGCCTTCGCGGACCAGCGCGATGGGACCGCCCAGCGCCGCTTCCGGCGCGACGTGGCCGATCATCAGGCCATGCGTCCCGCCGCTGAAGCGGCCGTCCGTCAGCAGCGCCACCGACTCGCCGAGGCCCTCGCCGACCAGGGCGGCCGTGACGCTCAACATTTCCTGCATGCCCGGTCCGCCGACGGGGCCCTCGTAGCGGATGACGACCACGTCGCCCGGCTTGATGGCCTGGGCCCGCACGGCTTCGTAGCAGGCGGTCTCCGAGTCGAAGACCCGGGCCGGCCCGCGGTGGTGGCGACGTTCGTGGCCGGCCAGCTTCACGACGCAGCCGTCCGGGGCGAGGGAGCCGCGCAGGATCGTCAGGCCGCCGGTCGGCTTGAGGGGGTCCTCGACCGGGCGCACGACCCGCTGGCCGGCGGTGGCCACCGCGTCGCGGCCCACCTGGGCCAGCGTGCGGCCGTCGACGGTCGGCGAGTCGCCGTGGATGAGGCCGCCGCGGTCGAGTTCGTGGACCAGCAGGCCCAGCCCGCCCGCCTCGTACAGGTCGGCCGCCGTGTAGCGGCCGCCGGGCACCATGTCGGCCACGATGGGGGTCCGGTCGGCGATCGTGGCGAAGTCGTCGAGCTGGAGGGGCACGCCGAACTCGCGGGCGATGGCCAGCAGGTGCAGGACGCCGTTGGTCGAGCCGCCGCTGGCGGCGATGGCGGCGATGGCGTTCTCCAGGGCCCGCCGGTCCACGATCGAGCTGGGGCGGCGATCGGCCCGCACAAGGTCCATGACCAGCTCGCCGCAACGGTGCGCCGCGGCGTCCTTGGCCGGATGCTCGGCCGGGATGGCGTTGAGGCCGCCGGGGGAGAGGCCCAGGAACTCGAGGGCCATGCTCATCGTGTTGGCCGTGAACTGGCCGCCGCACGCGCCCGGCCCGGGGCAAGCCGCGTTCTCCACCTCGTAGAGCCGCTCGGCGGTGATCTTGCCGGCCCGGTACGCCCCGATGGCCTCGAAGACCGTGACGACCGTGGCGTCTCGCTTGCCGTCCAGCATGCCCGGGTAGATCGTGCCGTTGTAGAGGATCACCGCGGGCAGGTCGAGCCGGCCGACGGCCATCGCCGCGGCGGGGATCGTCTTGTCGCATCCGACCAGGCACACCAGGCCGTCGAACAGGTGGCCCCGGGTCACCAGCTCGATCGAGTCGGCGATCACCTCGCGGCTGACCAGGCTGGCTTTCATGCCCTCGGTGCCCATCGATACGCCGTCCGAGATGGCGATCGTGTTGAACTCCATGGGCGTGCCGCCGGCCGCCCGGATGCCGGCCTTGACGTGCTCGGCCAGGCGGCGCTGGTTGTACGTGCAGGGCATGGTTTCGATCCAGCACGTGGCCACGCCGATGATGGGCTTGGCCAGGTCGTCATCGGTGAAGCCGATGGCCTTGAGCATGGCCCGTGCCGCCGCTCGGTCCGGGCCGTCGGTGAGGGCCGC
>DATBOX010000142.1:0-28329 GCA_036561685.1 Candidatus Limnocylindrales bacterium
CCGAAGCCACGGTCGACCGCGTCGTCGGTGATGACCGGCACGTCGCGCTCGGTGAAGGGGATGCGCACGAGGCGCCCCACGAGCGCGGCATAGCGGTCGTCGGCGGGGTGGACCGCGACGGCGGTGTCGCCGAGGAGCGTCTCCGGGCGCGTCGTGGCGACGGCGATGACCGCGTCGGGGTCGGGTCGGCCGTCCGGCCCCAGGAGGTGGTAGCGGATGGCCCACAGCGTGCCCGTCTCCGGGGTGGCGATGACCTCCAGGTCGGACACGCTGGTGCGGCAGCCGGGGCACCAGTTGACGAGCGCCTCCGTGCGGTAGGCGAGCCCGTCATCGAAGAGCCGCTTGAAGGCGGTCCGCACGGCCCGGGCTGATCCATCGTCCATCGTGAAACGCTCGCGGCCCCAGTCCAGGGAGCCGCCGACCCGCTCGAGCTGGCCCCGCATGATGGGCCGGGTGGTGGCCACGAAGGCACGCATGCGCTCCAGGTAGGCCTCGCGGCCAAGGGACGCGCGGCTCTGGCCTTCCTTGGCCAGGATGCGGTCCAGGACCACCTGGGCGGCGATCGAGGCGTGGTCCATGCCCGGCAGCCAGAGGGTCGGACGGCCGCTCATGCGGGCGTGGCGGGCCAGCGCGTCCTCCACGGCCGTCCGCTGGGCATGGCCCAGGTGGAGCGCCCCGGTCACGTTGGGCGGTGGCTGGATGATGACGAACGGCGGCTTGGCCGGGTCGGCCCGACTGCCCTTGCCGTCGGGCGCGAAGACATCGGCCGCCAGCCACCGCTCGTAGATCGCGGTCTCGACCGTCGACGGGTCGTACGTCTTGGGCATGTCGGTCATGGCCGGTCGCTCCCGGAAACAGAACGCCCCGCTCGTCCAGCGGACGAACGGGGTCGTGGTACCACCTGCTGGTGCGGCCTCCCGACGCGGTCCGGTCATCCCGGTCCGCCCGACGCCGGTCGCCGGGGGCCCTCGCGGCGCGCTACCGGGCGCCACCCGCACGGCTCGCGAGCGACCTTCGCGCTCCCCTGCCGCCGCGGGCTTGCAGCCGATGGCCCACGGTCTCTGGACGGCCGTCCGAAGCGCTACTCCTCTCGGTCAGCGCCGTGAAGGGCGCGAGTGTAGCACGGGGCCCCGCCGCTCAAGCGGTGTCGCGCTGGCGGCGGGCCTCGTAGAAGAGCACGGCTGCCGCGGCGGCCACCGACAGGCTGTCGGCCAGACCGGCCATCGGCAGGTGCACCGGGAGGAGCGCCGGGCCGCTCCAGCGGTCGGTCAGGCCGGCCGCCTCGCTGCCCAGCACGATGGCCGTCCCGGTCCGGTAGTCGACGCCGGTGTAGGGCCGTGACGCGTCGACGCGGGCCACCACCACGGCCAGGCCGAGGCCGCCCAACCAGGCCTGGACGTCGTCGGTGCCGGCCGCGACGACCGGCACGCTGAAGATGCAGCCCAGGCTGGCGCGGATCGTGTTGGGGTTGTAGAGGTCGGTGCCCGGATCGGCCAGTACCACGGCATCGAGGCCCGCGGCGTCTGCCGTACGCAGGATGGCGCCCACGTTGCCCGGCTTCTGGACCGCCTCCAGGACCGCCACGAGCGGCGGCGTCCCGAGATGGAGGTCACCAAGCGCCAGCTGCCGGGGTCGCACCACGGCCACGACACCGTCGCTGCGGTCGCCGTAGGCAAGCCGCGCATGGGCCTGCGGCCCGACTTCCAGCCGCACGTCGCGGCCCTGCCGGGCGCGCGCCTGGAGCGCTTCGAGCAGCGCGGCGCCGTCCGGCCCGTGGACCAGGGAGCGGCACACGAAGACCGTCTCCACCTCGACGCCGGCCTGCATCGCCCGCCACGTCTCCCGTGCCCCGTCCACGAGCGTGAGGCCCGTCTCGTCCCGGTGACGCCGGTCGCGGAGCGCGTGCGCCGCGGCCACGCGGGGGTTGCGGGGCGAGGTGATCGGTTCGTCCATCACGGTCGCACCACGACCATCGTGCCGGCCTCGAGCGCCCGTCCGTCCGCCGTGACCAGGCGCAGCGGCGTGACCTCGACGCGCCCCTGGGCCGCGCCGCCCCAAGCCTGCCGCGCGAGGTCCGCGAGGTCGCCAGCCGCCAGCGCCGTCGAGTGGCTGGTAAGGACCAGCATCGGCGGCGCCGGGCCGTCGCCGAGCTCGCGGCACGCGGCCAGCAACCCGGGCAGGTCAGCCGCCAGGTGCCAGCGGTGCGCCCCGGTGCCGTGCCCGTAGGCGGGCGGGTCGGCCACGACGATGTCGTAGGTGCGCCCGCGGCGCGCCTCCCGCGCGGCGAACGCGGCCGCGTCGTCGACGATCCAGCGGACGGGCGCCCCGGCCAGATCCGACAGCGCGGCGTTGCGGCGAGCCCAGGTCACGGCCGTCCGGGCCGCGTCGACGTGCGTGACGGCAGCGCCCGCGTTTGCGGCGGCCAGCGTCGTGCCGCCCGTGTGGGCAAAGAGGTTCAGCACGCGTCCGCGACCGGCCGCGACGGCCGCGGCCACGACCGCCCACACGGCAGCGTGCTCCGGGTAACAGCCCACCTCGCCCGAGGTGGTCGGCCGCAGCTCCAGGCGGAAGAGCCCCGCGTCGAGCGTCCACGGGGCGAAGGCGCCGGGGGCGGAGATCCAGCGTCCGCTGGGCCCGTCGCGCTCGAAGCGGAGGTCCGCACTCGTCCAGCGCGCCGGGTCGTGGGACGACGAGCGTTCCGCGGCGGCGGCCGGCCGGTCGACGACGCGCGCCCCGAACCGCTCCAGGCGACGGCCGGTGCCGAAGTCAAGGAGTTGGTGATCGAGGGCGGACGTGGCCGGGCCGGCTGCCCGGTCAGGGCCGCGCGGCTCAGGCCGTGGCGTCGTTGCGGAGGAGCGCGGGATGGTTGGTCTCGTCGACGCCCTGGTCCACGTCCGCCTTGGTCAGCAGCAGCGGGGCCCGCCCGTGCCGGATCGTCTCCTCGGTGATGATGCATTTGCGCACGTCGGTGCGCTCCGGGATCTCGTACATCACGTCGAGCAGGGCCTCCTCGACGATCGAGCGCAGGGCGCGCGCCCCGGTGCGACGGCCCAGGGCCAGCTCGGCGGCGGCGTCGAGCGCGCCGCGGGTGAACACCAGCTCCACCTTGTCCAGCGACAGGAACTTGGTGAACTGGCGGGCCACCGCGTTGCGCGGCTCGGTCAGGATCCGCACCAGGTCGTCCTGGGTCAGCGGGTTGAGCGTCACGATGACGGGCAGGCGGCCGACGAACTCGGGGATCAGGCCGAACTTCAGGAGGTCCTCCGGCATCAGCTGCTCGAGCACCTTCTCCCGCTGGGCGCGATCCAGGTGGGCCTCCGAGCCGAAGCCGATCGACCGCCGCCCGACCCGCTCCTCCACGATCCGCTCGAGGCCCTCGAAGGCGCCCCCGCAGATGAACAGCACGTTGGTCGTGTCGATCTGGATGAAGTCCTGGTGGGGATGCTTGCGGCCGCCCTGCGGCGGCACGTTGGCGACCGTGCCCTCCAGGATCTTGAGGAGCGCCTGCTGGACGCCCTCACCGGAGACGTCACGGGTGATCGAGGGGTTGTCGGCCTTGCGCGCGATCTTGTCGATCTCGTCGATGTAGATGATCCCGCGCTGGGCCCGGGCGACGTCGAAGTCGGCCGCCTGGATGAGCCGCAGGAGGATGTTCTCGACGTCCTCGCCGACGTAGCCGGCCTCGGTCAGCGATGTCGCGTCGGCGATGCAGAAGGGCACGTCAAGCACGCGGGCGAGGGTCTGGGCCAGCAGCGTCTTGCCCGAGCCGGTGGGCCCGACCAGCATGACGTTGGACTTCTGGAGCTCGACGTCATCGACCTGGTGGCCGGCGTTGACCCGCTTGTAGTGGTTGTAGACGGCGACCGAGAGGACCCGCTTGGCCCGCTCCTGGCTGATGACGTACTCGTCCAGGGCCGACTTGATGTGGGTCGGGTTGGGCAGCTTGGCGACCTGCGGCTTGGCGCGGGGCGCCTCGAGCATCTCCTCTTCGATGATCTCCTGGCAGAGGTTGATGCACTCGTCGCAGATGTAGACGCCCTGTCCCGCGATGAGCTTGCGGACCTGTTCCTGGCTCTTGCCGCAGAAGCTGCAGCGGTACGGGACCTTGGGGCCCTTGGTCGTGGTCGCCACCTGGCTCGTGCCCTCGCCTACCCGGTCAGCCGGCCGTACCGGTCAATCACTGCTCGGCTTGCGCGCCGGTTCAGGGGCATCGTCCGCCTCCCCGCTGGGTTTGGCAGCCCCCTGTTCGTCATGGCTCTTCGCGATCAGCGAGCTGCCCGGCCGGTTGAAGATGGCGTCGATGATGCCATATGCCTGGGCCGCGTCGGGGGCCATGAAGTAGTCGCGCTCCGTGTCGTGGCGGATCTTCTCGACCGTCTGGCCGGTGTGGTGGGCCAGGATCTCGTGCAGCTTCTCGTTGAGCGCCTCGAGCTCCTTGACCTGGATGAAGATGTCGGGCGTGTTGCCGCGGAAGCCGCCCGAGCCCTGGTGGATCATGATCCGGCTGTTGGGCAGGGAGTAGCGCTTGCCCTTGGCGCCGGCCGCCAGCAGCACGCTGGCCATGCTCGCGGCCAGGCCGATGCAGATCGTGCTGACGGGGGCCCGCAGGTACTCCATCGTGTCGTAGATGGCCAGGCCTGACGTGACGACCCCGCCGGGCGAGTTGATGTACAGGCTGATGTCGCGCTCCGGGTCCTCGGACTCCAGGAAGAGGAGCTGGGCGATGATGAGGTTGGCGACGTGGTCCTCCACGACGTCGCCCAGGAAGACGATGCGCTCCTTGAGCAGGCGGCTGTAGATGTCGTAGGCCCGCTCGCCCCGGCTCGAAGACTCGATGACCATCGGCACGAGCATCGCCCGGGCGGTGAGGGCCGCCTCCAGGGCGCGGGAGTCGGTGCCCAGGGCTGCGGCGGTCGTGGCCCTCGCCGCCGCGAGCGCCTGGCGGGTCGACGGGACACGGACGCGGGTCATGCAGCGCTCCCTTCCAGGGCCATGGCCGTGTCCGGGGTCGGCCCGGTGACGTCAAGCGGATCGCCGCGCGCGCCGGCGTCCTCTTCCAGGTGCGGCAGCGGCCCGACGTCGGGGTGGGCCTCCAGCCACCGGTCGACCAGCCCCTCCACGACCCGGCTGCGGCGCAGGGTCGAGCTGAGGTAGGAGCGGCCGCGCGGCGAGTCGAAGTAGCTGATCAGCTTGGGGTTGTTGGTGTAGCGCGTCCGGGCCCGGGCGACCTCCGCCTCCACCTCGGCCTCGTCAACGGTCACCTTCTCCGCCTCGGCGATGGCGGAGAGGACGAGCAGGACCTTGACGCGGTGCTCGGCCGGCTCGCGGTACTCGGCGTGGATCTTGGCGTCGTCGCGCTCCGTGACCTTGAGGTACTCCTCGTAGCCGATGCCCTGCTCGGCGAGGCGGACGCGCAGTTCGTCGTGCATGACCTCCACCTCGCGGTCGACGAGCGCGTCGGGGATCTCGACCGAGGCGTTGGCCACGGCGAACTCGATGATGCGATCGGAGAAGGCGTGCCGCGCCTGGTCCAGCGCGTTCGCTCCGAGGCGACGGCGCAGGTCGACACGCAGGGCGGCCAGGTCGGCGTACGAGCCGACGGTCGTCGCGAACTCGTCGTCCAGCTCCGGCAGGCGCTTCTCGCGCAGCTCGCGGAGGGTCACCTGGAAGGCGACCGGCTGGTCCCGCAACGCCTCGTCGGGGTAGTCGGCCGGGAAGGTGATGGTGAACGCCTTCTCCTGCCCGTCGGTCATGCCCACCAGCTGGGCCTCGAAGCCCGGCACCATGCGCTCAGCGCCGATGATGAGCGGGAAGCGGTCGGCCGAGCCGCCCTCGAAGGCCTTCCCGTCGCGCGTGCCCTGGAAACTGATCACGGCGTAGTCGCCGTTCTGGGCCGGCCGGCCCTCCACGGCGACCAGGCTGGCGTGCTGGTCGCGCAGCTCCTCGATGACCTTGTCCACGTTGGCGTCGTCGACCGGGTCGATCTGCGGCACGAACGGGTAGTCGGTATAGGCACCAAGCTTCACCGTGGGGCGCACGGGGAGCGTCACGCGGTAGGCCGCGCCCTCGCCCTCGGCGAAGCGGATCCACTCGGGCGACGGGATCTCCAGCACGTCGAGGTCCGTGCGCGGCTCGAGGGCATCCACGACGGTCGCCTGGAAGAGGTGGTCGCGCGCCTCGTCGTAGATGGGATCCGGCGTGGCCGGGTCGTCGCGGCGGATGCCAAGCTCGCGTTCCAGCATCGCCCGCGGCACCTTGCCGGGCCGGAAGCCGGGCACCCGGGTGCGGCGGCCGACGTGGCGGACGGCTTCGTCGATCGAGCGCTGGAGCCGGTCGGCGGGCACCTCCACCTGGAGGACCACCGTGCTCTTGGGGGCAGGTGTGAACGTGACGTCCATGGACCGCGAAGTATACGGGCGGGGACCGCGGCCCGGTCAGCGCGTCGCCACCACCCGGATGGATCCTGTTCGGTGCCTCAGGAAGGCTGGGATAGCCTGGCCTCGGGCAGCGTCGGCTCGAAGAGCTCGACCGGATTGCCTGACGGGTCCTCGATGAGGATCTGCCTGCCGCCCACCCCGGTCACGATCTCATTGCGGAAGCTGACGCCGACCGTGCGCAACTCAGCCACCTTCGCGGTCAGGTCGGGGATCTCGAGCGAGAAGCGGTTCCAGCCCCCGGGTGTGGGCGATCGCCCGTCCGGCATCGCCTGACCGCCGCCCGGTCCGCCTCCAGGCCGACTCAGGACGAGCCGCAGATCGCCCTGGGAGAGCATGGCGAACGACGCGTTCGGATGCATCTCCTCGCGGAAGCCGAGCAGCCCGCAGTAGAACGCGATGGCCTTGTCGACATCGTCAACGATGTAGCGAACGCTCACGGTCGCCATGCCGTGCCTCCTGCGATCGGCAGCGCATGGGATCGACCGCTGGGCCAGTCTAGCCTCTTGCCCGTGGGATGGTCATGCCCGGCATGGTGGGCGAGGCCGGGGTCGAACCGGCACGCCGCTCACGCGGCACCGGCTCCTAAGGCCGGCGCGTCTGCCATTTCGCCACTCGCCCGCGTCACAGCGTAGCAGCGCCGTGAGCGCGGCCGGGGGCTATGCCTTCTCTTCGCCCTCGCCCTCGAGGAACCGGCTCACCGCCTGGCGCACGACGCGACGCGCGACCGGGACCGAGATCGCGTCGACGAAGCGCCACAGGCTGTGGCTCGCGTTGGGCTCGTTGGCCTGGCGGCCGCGCAGGTAGTCGGCGAATCCTCGCTCCAGGCTGGCCCGCACGGCCGGCTCGTCCGGCCCGAGGCCCTTGACCGCGTTGTCGATCTCCTTGGGCAGGAGGCTCTTGACGGGCGCTTTGCGGCCACCCCGCAGGGCGCGCCCGGCGCCCTTGATGAGGCGGCTCGGGCCCCCCAGCGCCACGAAGCCGGCGGCGCCGGCGCCCGCGGCCAGCTTGCCTGCGTTGTGGCGGATCAGGTTGCCCGGCGTGAAGGTCTCGCGGACCGTCGACTCCAGCGCCCCGAGCTGGACGCCCATGGCATCACGAGCGGCGGCCACGTCGCCACGGGCCTGGGCCGTGCCGGGGCGGCCGGCCTGATCCTGGGTCACGGGCTGGTCGTCGGTCATGCGTTCGTCGAGCGGCGGCCGGGCCGCTCCTCCCAGCGCTGCTGCAGCCACGTCTTGGTGGCCATCGCCGCGTCATACGATTCCTTCGGCCACAGGCCGCGGAAGCGGGCCGTGGGGTCGAAGCGGGCACCGCGCAGGAGGGCTGTGGAGGCGATCGGCCAGGCCAGGAGGCCGATCGCGATGCCGACCGCCACGCCACCGTGACGGCTGAAGGTGAGGCCGCCCAGCAGGCCGCCGACCAAGGCGCCAAGGACCAGGCCGACGACCGCGCCGGCGATCCCCGCGCTCATGCCGCCGGTACGGGCGAACAGGGCGAAGCCCAGCACCCCGAGGACGACACCGACGACGACCAGGCCCACGATGGTGGGCGCCC
Source organism: Candidatus Limnocylindrales bacterium (assembly GCA_036561685.1). GTDB lineage: Bacteria > Chloroflexota > Limnocylindria > Limnocylindrales > CSP1-4 > DASPUH01. The sequence goes on from DATBOX010000142.1 coordinate 7,989, forward strand.
AGTGCGGATCGAGCCCACCGGGGCCGGAGCCCAGCCCGTCGGCCAGCGACTGGGCGATCCGGCGCGGCAGGTCGGCCGCCAGGATCGCCGCGGCGACGACGGCCACGCCGAGGCCGATCAGGAAGCCACCGCTCATGACCCGCCGCGGCGCGGCCACGACGGCCAGGGCGAGCGTCACCGCGACGCCTGCGCAGAGGAGCGTCCCCAGGGCGATGCCCCAGCCGATCGACCCGAACAGCCACTCGCCCAGGAACAGGGCACCGCCGATCGTGAGAAGCAGCCCCGTGAACAGGACCAGGGCGATGAGGCCCCCGACCATCGCCGCGATCCGAGCGATCTCGCCACCGATCTCCGCCAGCTCGGCCTGGAGCAGCGCCTGATGCGCCTTGAAGAGTGCCCGCGCGGCCGCGATGGTGCGGTCGATCTGCTCCCGCAGGCCGGGCTGCCTGGGGGCTTGGGTCGGGCCGGTCGTCACATGGCAAGGATACGCCGCGCCACGGTCCGGCCGTTCCGGCCGGACGACACAAGCCGCGTCGCGTTACCGTGACGCCGTGGTGCGACGCGTGGAGACGGCCGTCCTGCTGGCGATCGGCACGGAACTCACGACCGGCGCGACCCGCGACACGAACGGCGGCGACCTCGCCGCCGAACTGACCGCGCTGGGCGTTGCCGTGGCCCGCCTGGTGGCGCTGCCCGACGACCTCGTGGCGGCGACGGAGGCGGTGCGGGCCGGGCTGCGCCAGGCGGACCTGGTGGTGACGACCGGTGGCCTGGGACCCACTCCCGACGACCTCACGCGGGAGGCGATCGCGGCGGCGCTTGGCGAGGTGCCGGCCGTCGATCCCGATCAGGCCGTCGCCCTGCAGCGCCTCTTCGAGCGTCGTGGGGTCCCGATGGCTGCCGCCAACTCCAAGCAGGCGTGGCTCATCCCGAGTGCCACGGCCCTGCCCAACCCGAACGGCACGGCTCCCGGCTGGTGGGTGGACGCGCCGGGCGGCCGGATCGTCGTGGCGCTGCCCGGGCCGCCGCGCGAGATGCGGCCGATGTGGCACGACCATGTCCTGCCCCGCCTGCGGGGGATCGGCCTCGGGGTGGACCGCGCGGAGGTCGTGCTGCGGCTGAGCGGGGTCGGCGAGTCGGCCCTTGTGGACCTCATCGGCGAAGGGACGCTGCGGGCGACCAATCCCATCGTGGCCACCTACGCGCGCGAGGAGGCCGTCGACGTGCGGATCAGCGCCACGGCGGCCGACGGCCGCTCGGCAGAGTCCCTGGTGCGCGAGGCGGAGGCGATGCTCGGCCCGCGCATCGGCCGTTTCGTCTTCGGCCGGGGCACCGAGACGTGGGCCGATGCCCTGGGGCAGCGCCTCGGGGGCCGGACGGTGGCCAGCGCCGAGTGCGGCACCTCGGGCGCGTTCGCCGGCCTGGTCGGAAGCTCGCGCTGGCTGGTGCGCGGCGAGGTCCTCCGCACCCTGCCCGGCGACCTGCGGCTGGCGGCCGAGGCGGCCCGTCAGGCCGCCGGAACCGATATCGGGCTGGCGATCCGCGTGCGGCCGCGCGGCGTCGACCTGGCCGTGGGCATCGGCCTGGCCCGGCCCGGCGGGGCGACGCGCGTCACGCGCATGGCGTTCATCGGTGGCGAGGCCGGCCGGCGGCGCGCCGCGGTCATCGCCGCCGCCGAGCTGTGGCGGAGCCTCAGCTGATGGTGAGCACCGGGACCTGCGCTGCGGCACGGACGCTCATGCGGGCGGCCACGGTGCGGGCCAGGTCGCGCAGCACGACCGCGGCCGGTCCGGGCTCGCGCTGGGCGACGGCCGGCACGCCGGCATCGCCACCCTGACGCACCGTCACGTCGAGGGGGATGGAGCCCAGGTACTCGAGCTCGTTGCGCTGGGCGAACCGCTCCCCGCCGCCCCGGCCGAAGATCTCGGTCACCTCGCCGCAGTGGGCGCAGACGAACGAGCCCATGTTCTCCACCACGCCGATGATCGGCACGCTCATGCGGCGGAACATGGCCAGCGCCTTGCCGACGTCGGAGAGGGCCACTTCCTGGGGCGTCGTGACGAGCACCGAACCGCTGATCGAGACGGCCTGGGCCAGGGTCAGCTGGGCATCGCTGGTGCCCGGCGGCAGGTCCACCACGAGGTAGTCCAGCTCGCCCCAGTCCACGTCGCGCAGGAACTGCTGGATGGCGCCGCCGACCAGCGGACCGCGCCACACGATGGGCTGGCCCTCGGGCACGAAGAACTGGATCGAGATGACCTTCACGCCGTGGCGCTCGAGGGGCCGGATCTTGCCCTCGGGGGTCGCCGACGGCTGGCCCTCCAGGCCCATCATCTGGGGGATATTGGGCCCGGTGATGTCGGCATCGAGCAGGCCGACGGCGGCACCCTCCATGGCCAGCGCCACGGCCAGGTTGGCGGCCACGGTGCTCTTGCCCACCCCGCCCTTGCCGGAGGCGACGGCCAGCACGTTCTTCACGCCGGGCACCAGCTGGGCCGTCGCGGTCGGGGCGGCTCGCCGCACCATCGCGTTCCACGTCACGTCGATGGTCTGGGCGCCCAGGGGCTCGAGCTTGGACCGGATGTCCGTCTCGATCTCGTCCTTCAGCGGGCAGGCGGGGGTCGTCAGCTCGATGGTGAGGGCGACGTGTGACCCGTCGATGGCCAGGCCCTTCACCATGTTGCGGCTCATGAGGTCACCGCCGAGCTCAGGTTCCTGCACCAGGCGCAGGGCGTCATAGACGGCGGTGTCGGTAAGGGTCGGCATGGGGGTCGTGATACCTCGGGGCGAGCCGACCGGGGGCGGTCGTTGCGCGGTCATCGTACCGCGGGGCCGGACCGTACGCGCAGAGCCGTCCATCAGGCGGCGGCTGTGCGAATCACCCCTGCTGGAGCCCTCCAGACGACGAGATTCGCATGCTGGATAGCGCCGTTCTGCGAATTGACACCGCTCCTGCTGCGTTCCTATACTGCGCCACCGTCCCCACCGATCAGCGCGCGAGCGGCCCTGCCGCGTCGCCCCCGCCGATACGGGACGAAGGTGCAGAGGAGGCGCGCCGGCCCGTGGCGGAGATCGCCGTCCATCTCGCGGACGTCACGAAGAGCTTCGGCGACTTCACCGCGGTAGACCGGATCAACCTCGACGTACAGGACGGCGAGTTCTTCTCGCTCCTGGGGCCGTCGGGCTGCGGCAAGACCACCACGCTGCGCATGATCGGCGGCTTCGAGGTACCCACGTCTGGCCTCATCGAGCTGCACGGCCAGGACGTGACCTGGCTGCCGCCGTATCGGCGCAACGTCAACACCGTCTTCCAGAGCTACGCCCTGTTCCCCCACCTGACGATCGAGGAGAACGTCGCCTTCGGCCTCCGCCGCAAAGGCGGCATTTCCAACGATGAGATCCGGAAGCGTGTCGCCGAGGTGCTCGCGCTGGTGGAGCTCAAGGGCTTCGAGAAGCGCAAGCCCAGCCAGATCTCCGGCGGACAGGCCCAGCGCATCGCCCTGGCGCGAGCGCTCGTCAACAGACCGGCCGTGCTGCTCCTCGACGAGCCGCTCGGCGCACTCGACCTCAAGCTGCGCAAGCAGATGCAGGTCGAGCTGAAACGGATCCAGCAGGAAGTCGGCATCACCTTCATCTACGTCACCCACGACCAGGAAGAGGCGATGACGATGTCGAACCGGATCGCGGTGATGAATGAGGGCCACTACGAGCAGCTCGGCGACCCCGAATCGCTCTACGAACGGCCGACGACACGGTTCGTGGCCGGCTTCCTGGGCGTCAGCAACCTACTCCCCGGGACACGAGCGGACGGGGCGACAGACGGCTATGCGGCGGTCACGTTGCGGGACGAAACGACGGTGCGCGTGCCGGCGGCCCTCGTCGATGGCGAGCGGGACATCGAGGTCGGGGTCCGGCCCGAGAAGATCCGCCTGCATGAGCTGAAGGAAGAAGTCCCCGCGGCTTTCAACCGGCTCACCGGGACGATCGTGGACGCGTCGTACATCGGGGTCAGCACCCAGTACATCGTCGAGGCGCGGGGGGGTGCCCGGCTGACGGTGTACGAGCAGAACGTGGAGCGTGCCACGCGTGCCGAGCTGTGGGCCCAGGGCGAGGAGGTCCAGCTGACCTGGTCGCCCGATCATTCGTTCGTCGTCCACGACACTGGCGGTCGCTTGGGGGCGGGAGAACCCGAGTGACCGATACCGCCAACAGGAGGAAGCACTCGATGGAGGAGTCCAACGTGCCCGCCACGGTCCGCGATCTGACGCGGCGCCGTTTCCTTCAGGCCACGGGCGCCACAGGGGTCGCGGCCTTCCTGGCCGCCTGCGGCGGCGGGCTGGGCACCGCCACACCGACCGCGACCGCGGTGCCCACGGGCACCCCGCCGCCTGGACAGTCTCCCAGCCCTACGCCGCAGCCGACCCCGAGCCCGACGCTCGGCGGGACGCTCCACTGGGCGAACTGGCCGGCCTACATCGACCTCACCGGCGCTGCCGCCGACGCCGGCAAGTACGCCCCCGGTTCTTCGCCGACGATCGTCAATTTCCAGAAGCAAACCGGGATCACGGTCGACTACCAGGAGAAGATCGAGGACAACGCGCACTTCTTTGCCACCATCCAGCCGCAGCTGGTGGCGGGCCTGTCGACCGGCTGGGACCTGATCGTGATGACCGACTGGATGGCCGCCAAGCTCATCTCCAAGGGCTGGATCGAGAAGATCGACCACGGCGCGGTGCCCAACTGCGTGGCCAACCTGCGCGATCCGCTCAAGGGCCTCTCCTGGGATCCAGGGAACGACTACCACTACCCCTGGCAGTCCGGCATGACCGGGATCGGGTACGACTCCAAGGCGCTGACCACCAATCAGATCACGCCCCCGGCGAGTATCGCCGACCTGTTCACGATCGCGACCGCGCACGCCAAGAATGTCTCGTTCTTGACTGAGTCACGCGATACCTTCGGCCTGGTGATGCTGAAGCTGGGCCTCGATCCGTCGCACGTGACCGTCGCCACCTTGCAACAGGCCCACGATGCGATGAGGCCCTTGGTCGATGCCGGCGTGCGTTTCGCCGACAACTCCTACCTCCAGGACTTCGCGCAGGGCAAGACCTGGGCGGCCATGGTGTGGTCCGGTGACCTCGCCGGATCGGGCACCGCGGACGAGCACTTCGTCTTCCCGACCGAAGGCGTGATGATCTGGTCGGACAACATGCTGATCCCCAAGGGTGCCCAGAACCAGCCCGCCGCGCAGGCCATGATGAACTACGTCTACGACCCCCAGATCGCCGGCAACCTGGCCAATGCGATCTACTACGTATCTCCGGTCAAGGGCGCCGACGCTGTGGTCAAGCAGCTCAACGCGAGCGCTCCCCTGGATCCCACCGTGCAGAATCTTCTGTTCCCAGGTCCGGACGTGGTGGCCAAGCAGCACGCCTTCCAGGCGCCCTTGGACGCCGACACTGAAGATACCCTGAACAACCTCTACCTCGACCTTTCCGGCGGCTGAGCGCAGCCCGAGCAGCGCCGATGGCCGTCGCCGCCACCTCGCCGCGCCCCCCGGCACACGCGCCGTCACGCCGCGCCCGCGTGGGACGTGCGGCACCGTACCTGTTGTTGACGCCGGGCATCCTGTGGCTGCTCATCTTCTTCATCTTCCCGACCCTGTGGATGCTGCTCATCTCCCTGTCGTCGGGGGATATCGAGAGCGGCTTCCGGTTGACCTTCGACACGAGCGCCTACACCAAGGCGCTGGGCCAGTTCACGCCCCAGTTCGTCAACTCGCTGACCTACGGCTCGATCGCCACCATCAGCTGCTTCCTCATCGGCTTCCCCGTCGCCTACACCATCGCCTTCCGCGGGGGGCGGTACAAGAACCTGATCCTGTTCATGGTCATCGCCCCCTTCTTCACCAGCTTCCTGATCCGCACGTTGAGCTGGAAGATCCTGCTTGGCGACAACGGCCCGTTGCTCTCCATCGTCAAGTCGCTGGGCATCGTGTCGCCCGACTTCAGCGTGCTGCCCAGTGCCTTTTCGGTCGTGGCCGGCCTGACCTACAACTTCCTGCCGTTCATGATCCTGCCCCTGTATGTGTCCCTGGAGAAGATCGACCCGCGGCTCATCGAGGCCTCGCACGACCTCTATGCCGGCAACTGGGGTGCGTTTCGCCACATCACCTTGCCGCTGGCCCTGCCGGGGGTCTTTGCCGGCACGCTGCTGACGTTCATCCCGGCCCTGGGTGACTACGTCAACGCCGACCTGCTCGGCACCACCACGACGCGCATGATCGGCAACGTCATCCAGAGCCAGTTCTTCCTGATCGGCAACTACCAGATCCCGGCGGCTCTGTCGTTCGTCCTGATGGCCGCGATCCTGGTGGCGGTCTTCATCTACGCCCGCGTCCTGGGCACCGAAGAGTTGACAGGCTGACGATGGCGACCCTCACCGCGACGCGGGTTACCAGCACCGCCGGCTTCGGACGCCGTTTCGGGCGCCGCGCAGGGCACTGGGCACTGCCGCTTTTTACCCTCGTAGCGATCGTCTACCTGCTGGTGCCCATCGCGGTGATGATCGCCTTCAGCTTCAATCGCGTGGACCAGACCCTGGGAGACGGGAAGTTCAATTTCGAATGGCACGCCTTCTCGCTGAACGCGTGGGCCCATCCGTTCGACTGGCCGGGCCTGCCCGCCTCGATCGTGACCAGTCTGTCGGTTGCGATCCTCTCGACCATCGGGGCCACGACGCTCGGCACGCTCATCGGCCTGGCCCTGACGCGCTACCCGTTCCGCGGCCGGGGCGCCATCAACTCCCTGATCTTCCTGCCCATGGCGACGCCCGAGGTGGTCATGGGCGCCAGCCTGCTGACCGTCTTCATCGGCATGGCCACGGTCTCGCCCTTCCGCGAGGTCGTGCCGACCGGGATCTTCTATCCCCTCGGCTTCATCACCATCCTCATCGCGCACATCATGTTCAACATCAGCTACGTCGTCGTCACGGTGAAGGCGCGCCTGTCCGGCTTCGACCGGCGGCTCGAGGAAGCCGCCATGGACCTGGGCGCGAATGAGTGGACGACGTTCTGGAAGGTCACCTTCCCCCTGATCTTCCCCGGCATCATGGCCGCTGCCGTGCTGGCCTTCTCGCTGTCGATCGACGACTTCGTCATCACCTCGTTCGTCTCCGGCACCACCAACACGTTCCCCATCTGGGTCTACTCGATCCAGCGCAACGCGCTGCCGCCGCAGATCAACGTGGTCGGTTCGATGATCTTCCTCATCTCTGTCGGGCTCGTCGGGCTGACCACCCTGTGGCAGCGCCGCCGCAACGCCTGAGCGCATGACCGCGCCCGCCGCGCCGCACACGCGCCTGCCCGACCGGACGGTCGTGCCGGCCGTCTGGTCGCGCTACACCGACCTGGTCGTCGAGCGCGGCGAAGGCTCGTGGCTCATCACGACCGACGGGTCCCGCTACCTGGACTACAGCAGCGGCATCGGCGTGGTCAACACCGGCCATGCCCATCCGCGCGTCGTGGCGGCCATCCAGGAGCAGGCCGCACGGCTGCTCCACGGCCAGCAGAACATCGTCTACCACGAGGCCGGCCTGCGGCTCTACGAGCGGCTCCAGCACGTCCTGCCGGGCAGCGGCTGGGGCGCGTTCCTCTCCAACAGCGGGGCCGAGGCCCTGGAGGCGGCCGTCAAGCTGGCCCGCGTGGCGACCGGCCGCCCGGCGGTCATCGCCTTCCGCGGCGGCTTCCACGGGCGCACGGCCCAGACGATGGCCCTCACCAGCTCCCGGGTGACCATCCGCGGCGACTTCGAGCCACTGCCCGGCTCCGTCTACCACACGCCGTTCCCCTACTGCTACCGGGCGACCGGCGGGCCGCACGACCCGGCTGCCTGCACGTGCGACTGGGAGGCGCAGCTCGAGCTCCTCTTCCAGCAGGTCGTCCCCCCGACGCGCGTCGCGGCGATCGTGGTCGAGCCGGTCCTCGGCGAGGGCGGCTACGTCGTCCCGGGCGCCGGCTTCCTGCGCCGCCTGCGCGAGATCACCCGCCAGCACGGCATCCTCCTCGTGGCCGACGAGGTGCAGACGGGCTTCGGCCGGACGGGGCGGATGTTCGCCGTGGAGCACTGGGATGTGACCCCCGACATCCTGACCATGGCCAAGGGCATCGCCTCCGGTCTGCCGCTCTCCGGGCTCATCTCCCGCCGCGAGCTGATCGACCGATGGGCACCCGGCGCGCACGGCGGCACGTATGGCGGCAACGTGGTCGCCTGCGCCGCGGCCAACGCCACCCTGGACGTCCTCCGTGACGAAGGGCTGCCGGCCAACGCCGAGGCCCGCGGGACACAGCTGCTCGAGGGCCTGCGGGCGGCCGCCGCCGGTCACCGTTCGGTCGGGGACGTCCGTGGCCTGGGCTGCATGGTGGCCCTCGAATTCGTCAAGCCGGGCGTCGCCGACGGCCGCACGCCCGATCCGGAGATGGCCAAGCGGGTCATCGCCGAGGCCCTCGCGCGGCACCTCATCGTCCTCTCGGCCGGCTCGTGGGGCCAGGTCGTGCGTATCATCCCGCCGCTCGTGACCACGGAGGCGGAGGTCGCCCACGCCCTGTCCGTGCTGCGGGAGGCGCTCCAGGCCGCCGGTGCATGACACGGGCGGCATCGACCCGCTCGATCGCTGACGGGGCCCCCGCTCAGGGACCCTCCCCCATCACCGTCGTGCCGGCGTCGCCGGATCGCTGGGCGGACGTGGCCGAGATCGTGGGATCGCCCTCGGGGTGGGGCTGCTGGTGCCAGTACTACCGCTGGTCGTCGGGCGACTTCAACCGTCTCGGCCGCGACGGCGGGCCCGCCGCGCTGCGCAGCCAGCTGGCCGACGACCCACCCCCAGGTCTCCTCGCGTACCTGGACGGTCAGCCGGTCGGCTGGTGCGGCATCGGGGTCCGCTCCCGCCTGGAGCGCCTTGTGCGCTCCCGGACGATCCCGCACGTCGATGACGCCCCCGTCTGGTCGGTCGTGTGCTTCCTCATCCGGCCGGGGATGCGGCGTCGCGGCATCGCCACGGCCCTCCTGGCGGCCGCGGTGCGCCATGCGCGCGAGGCCGGGGCGGTGGGCCTGGAGGGCTATCCCGTCGACCCCGAGGGCGCCCGCCTCCAGACGGCCGCCATGTACGTGGGCACGACCAGCATGTTCGAGGCAGCCGGCTTCCGCCGCGTCCTCATGACGGCCTCACGGAGCGACCACCGCCCGCGCTGGCTGATGCGCCTGGACCTGGTGCCGCCGGACGCCCCCGGCTGATCGGCGGCCCGGTGCCTGTGCCTCAGACGGCCACTTCCGTGACGCCCGCGGGGGCGGGGCGAGAGGCCGCCACCGGCCGGATGTAGCGCCGTACCAGCTCAGCCGTGCCGGTCACCTTGAGCTGCTCCATGAGGAAGCCGATCTTGGCCTCCTGCGTGGCCAGGATGGCCTCGCGGCCGGGCAGCTCCCAGAGGCGCTGCTTGAACGGGCCAAGCGCCTTCTTGCGTGTCTTGTAGAGGAACTGCGCCTCGTCCTGGTCGGGCGTCCGCTCGTCGGCGCACGTACCGTCACACCAGGCGTGGATCTCGGCCTGCAGGTCGGCCGGGAAGGCGGGATGCTCGAAGAGCAGGTTCTGGAAGCCGGTCGCGAGGTGGATCTCGGCCGTCTCGACCGTCGGGAAGCGGTGGAAGAGCTCGTCGGGCAGGGTCGAGGCGCCGTGCTGGACCGCCCCCGCCAGGCCGTACTGGCGAGCCACCACACCGAGGCGCTCCAGCGTCCCGAAGTCGAGCTTGACCGGGGCGACGCTGCCGTCCGGCAGGGGGATGCCCCCGTGGCTGGTGCCGGTCTGCACGCTGACCTTGCTGATACCGACGGCCGCTGCCCCGGCCAGGCCGGTGAGCGCGGCGCGGTATCCGTCCAGGTAGGCGCGCAGCTCGCCCTCGGTCGAGTTCTCCTTGCCGACCTCGCCGATCTCACCGCCGACGCTGGTCGTCTGGCCGTCCGGTTCGTGCTGCCGGATGAGCGCCGTCAGCTCGGCGGCGCGCGTGTAGTTCGTGTGCTGCTGCTCCTCGACCGTGGCTCGCGACAGGTCGACCAGCGTGGAGGAGTCGATGTCGATGTTGCCGTAGCCGGCGCCGAGCGCCTCCACCGTCAGGCGACGGAGGCCGTCGGTCACCGCGGCGGGATCGGCGGCGTACTTCTTGGCGTTGAACTGGAAGTGGTCGCCCTGCACGAAGACGGGCCCATGCCAGCCGGCGGCGACGGCGCCGGCGAGCACGTTGGTGATGAATTCGCCCGGGCGCTGGAAGGTGTACTCCTGCTCGCTCCGCGCCAGCTCCAGGATGACCGTCCCCACGTCACGGGCGCGAGCGGCGCGGAAGACGGCGGCGGCCATCTCGAAGACCTGCGTGCGCAGGTTGATGGCCGGCACGGTGAAGCCGCCGACCTCGCCACGGCCGCGGGCCATGTACAGCTCGTGGATGCTCGCCGACGGCGCGTGCAGCTGCCTGCTCGCCTCCCAGACCAACCAGCGGGCCGCGTCGACGGTCGCCGGGTCGGCGCTGAAGGTGGCCGTCCAGGCGAGGTCCCGGATACCGCGCGCCCGGAAGGCGGCCTCGTCATCGATATGCACCCGGCCGTCGGCGACGCTCAGCGCTCCCTGCAGCACGTGCATCAGCTCGGTGACGGAGGCGGCGACGGCGGGTTCGGGCATCGGGGGCTCCTCAGGGGATGGCGCCGGGGTGGGGGCGCTCCGATATCCTAGCCCCGGTTCATGTCACGCATCCCCCGCCCGTCCCGAACGCGCCTGCGCGCGCTGGTCATCGACGTTTCGCCGCTGCGCCGCGACCGCGAGTTCCGGTGGCTGTTCGTCGGGCAGCTGATCAGCAACATGGGACGGCAGGTCACCCTGGTCGCGTTGCCCTACCAGGTCTTCGTGCTCACCGGATCGGCCCTCGCCATCGGCGGCCTGTCGGCCGCCACCCTTGCCGGGCTGCTGCTCTTCAGCCTGCCCGGCGGCGCGATCGCGGATGCCTACGAGCGGCGGCGCCTCCTCCTGATCACCGCGGTGGGTCTCGGCACCACGAGCCTCGCGCTGGGCCTGCTGGCCCTCCTGGCGACACCGCCGCTGGCCGTCATCTACCTCATCGCCTTCCTCGCCGGGGCCATCTCGACGGTCGACGGGCCGGCGCGCCGCGCCGCCATGCCGCGCCTCGTGGCTCCCGAGCGCCTCCCGGCGGCCTATGTCCTCAACCAGGCCAACGTCCAGGCCTCGAGCGTCGTCGGGCCTGCCCTCGGCGGCCTCCTCATCGCCTTCGTGGGCCTGCCCGCAGCCTACCTCTTCGACGCCGCCACGTTCGCCGCGGCGTTCCTGGCCGCGGTGGCGATCGCCCCCATGCCCGTGGTCGGCGGCGGCGGCCGGCCGACGCTTGGGGCGGTCGTCGACGGGGTGCATTTCGTGCGCCGGCAGCGGGCCATCCTGGGGACGTTCGTGATCGACCTGTCGGCCATGATCTTCGGCATGCCGGTGGCCCTCTTTCCCATCCTGGCCCTGGTGACGTTCCACGGCGGACCGGCGACCCTGGGCCTCCTCACGGCGGCGCCGGCCGTCGGCGCGGTGCTGGGGACGCTCACGGCCGGGTGGGTCGGGTCGGTGCGCCGGCAGGGTCGCGCCGTCATCGCCTCGGTGACGGCGTGGGGCCTGGCCATCTGCGCCTTCGGCCTGCTCGTCTTTTCCCTGCCACTCGCCCTGCTCTGCCTCGCCGTCGCCGGCGCGGCCGACGTGATGAGCGCGGTCTTCCGGACCACGATCGCCCAGGACCTGACGCCCGACCCGCTGCGAGGCCGGGTCAACGCGCTGAACCTGCTCGTGGTGTCCGGTGGGCCCCGCCTCGGTGACATCGAGGCGACGGCGGTGGCGGCCGTCGCCGGCGCGCAGTTCTCGGCGTTCAGCGGGGGCGTGCTGTGCCTCGTGGGCACCGCGCTGGTGGCCTGGCTGTTCCCCGAACTGACGCACTACCCGGCAGGGCCCGACGCCGATCAGACGCGCCGGGTCTTGCGCCCCACGTAGTCCACCAGGATGTACTCGCCCAACCGTTCGGGCGTGGCGTAGAAGGCGCGCCCGCGATTGAGCCGCGTGAGATGGGCCACGAAGTCGGCCAGGGCCCGGGAGCGCTCGAGCATGAACGTGTTGATGGTGATGCCCTCGCGCGTGCACCGGCCCACCTCGGCCAGTGTCTCCTGGATCGTACGCCGCGTGGGCGGATAGCTGAAACGCACCTGGCCGTCCTCGAAGTGGGCCGTCGGCTCGCCGTCGGTGATGACCACGATCTCGCGGTTCGTGGCATGCGATCGGGCCAGCAGCCGGCGGGCCAGCAGCAGGCCGTGCTGCAGGTTCGTGCCGTATTCATAGCCCTGCCACGACAGCGAGGCCAGGGTGCCCGGCGGGATCTCGCGGGCGTAGTAGGCAAAGCCCACGACGTGCAGCTGGTCCTGAGGGAAGCGCGTGCGGATGAGGGTGTCCATGGCCACCGCGACCTTCTTGGCGGCGAGGAAGCAGCCGCGGAGCAGCATCGAGCGGCTCATGTCCAGCAGCAGTACGGTGGCCGCGCTGGTGAGGTCCTCGTGCTCGTAGACGGCCAGATCCTCGGGGGCCAGCCGCACGCCGCGGCGTCGGGGGCGAGGTGCCGCCCCGCCCGCGCCGTCGCCTGCCGCCGTCTCACCGGCCTGCCGGGCGAGGGCGTTGGCCAGCGTCCGACGCAGATCCAGGTCGAACGGCCGGCCGAACTCGTAGGGCACCGCCGACTCCGCCCGTTCACCGCCGGCCCCGCCATCGCGCAGCGGATGCGAGCCGAAGGCATCGCGCTGGAGCCGCGCGAACAGCTCGTCGAGGACGCCCTGCCCGATGCGGCGGCTGCCGCGCGCGGTCAGCTCGACCCGGTCGCCGTGGCGCTCCAGGTAGCCGGCCGCCTCAAGGGCATCGGTCAAACGCTGGAGCGCCTCCAGCTCCTGCGCCGCGTCGTCGCCAAGCAGGTCCCGCACCTCGGCGCGATCGATCGCCGCGAGGTCACCGGGACCGCCGGCGGCGTCCATCTCGTCGGCCAGGCGGTCGAGGCGTTGCAGTCGGCCCAGCTGGTCGAGGGCGCCCTCGAGCGAGAGGCCCTCGTCGCCGCGGAAGGCGAATCGCTGGCCCAGGCCGCCCGGAAGGAGCCGGTCGAGGGTCGAGGCCAGCTGCGCGAGGTCCCAGCGCAGGCGGTCGTCGCGCAGCAGGGCGTCCATCAGCGACTGGAGCTCGGCCCGCTGGGCGGCCGTCATCGACGCCAGCAGCGAGTGCATGGCAGCCATCCGGTCGGTCAGCTGCTCGATCACGTCGTCCAGCGTCCGGGCGCCGGGGAAGAACGCACCGTGGCGGGCAAGGAAGCCGGCGGCGTCAGGGTCGCCGCCGTCCAGCCGCTCCTGGAGCAGCTGGTTAAGCTCGCGCACCATGGCCCGGTTCGCCGCAAGGGCCTCGGGTGACATGTTGCGGATCTGCTCCGAGAGGCCGTCCAGGTGGGCGTCCAGGACCTGCCCCCGCAGCTGCTCCAGGAGGGCCTGGAACTCGGTGCGCGCCTCAGGCTCGAGGAAGTCGTAGGCCTCCAGCGCCCGGATCCGGTCGCCCAGGCCGTCCGGCATCGTCGCCAATTCCTCGCGGCGGCGCTCGGCCAGGTCGCCCAGCATCTGCCGCAGCTCCGGCGTGCCCCCCTCCCCGGCCGCCTCCGCCACTCGCCGGTCGATGCCCCGACGCTCCGTCTCGACGACGTGCTCCAGGCGCTGCCGCAGCTCGGGCATGACCTCGCCAAGGCCGTATCGCTCCAGGGTCTGGCGCCGCTCCGCGGCGATCCGCTGCAGCAGGTCGCGGAGGCCGGCCAGGCCAGGATCCGTGCCCTCCGGCGACCCGGCCATGCCCCGTTCCAGCAACCGCCGCAGGGCCGCGTTCAGGTCACCGTCCGCCAGCAGGTCGTCGCGCATCGCGGCCAGGGCCTCGTCGGCGTCGAGCCCCTCGAGCCGCTGCGTGCCATCCCAGCGCGAGTAGCGGAAATGGGTCGGCCGGACCGGCACCTCGTCACCCCTGGTCGGCTGGATCATGCGCGGGCCACCCTCAGCGGCGGTATCGGCCGCCCCCGCCATCGCTGGCGCGGTCCTTGTTCAGCCGCCGGTGGAGGTGCAGGCCCTCCAGCAGGAACTCGACGCCGGAGGCGACCGCGGCCGGCGAGTCGCCGCCGCCCAGGCGCGCCACGGCGCCCGCGAGCCCGGGGGTCTCACGCGACCAGCGCACGTACTCCCGCGAGCGGATACGCTCGCCCGTCTCGAGCACGAGGCCGTTCTCGAAGGCACTGACCACCTGGTCCAGGTCGTCGATGTTGACGCGCCGTCCGAAGACGTTGGCCAGGGCCCGCGACACGAGCCGCTCCACGACCCGTTCCTCGGGCGCCTCGTCGTTGAGCGTCTCGAGCTCGATCTTGCCGGTCGTCGAGGGGATGAGTGCCCCGAGGTCGCTGATGCGCGGCGCGGCGGTCGGCTCGCCAAGCCGCACGGCCCGCTTGAGGGCGTTGGCCTGGAGCGTCTCCAGGTTGGTGATACTGACGCGGACGCTCACGCCCGAGCGCTGGCTGATCTCCGCCGAGCGGCGGGCCAGCTGCGAGATCTCGGCCACCAGCTCCAGCATGTACGGCGGCTCCTCGGCGGCCGGCTGGGCCGCGTCGGGGAAGGCCACCCGCTCCTGGCGCATGATCGCGATCTCGTCGGCGATCGAGTGCGGGTAGTGCGTCCGCACCTGCGACCCCAGGCGGTCCTTGAGCGGCGTGATGATGCGGCCGCGGCTGGTGTAATCCTCCGGGTTGGCGCTCGCCACCACGAACAGGTCGAGTGGCAGGCGCAGGGTGTAGCCGCGCACCTGGACGTCGCGCTCCTCGAGGATGTTGAGCAGGCCCACCTGGATCCGCTCGGCCAGGTCGGGCAGCTCGTTGAGGGCGAACACGCCGCGGTTGGCCCGCGGGATGAGCCCGAAATGGATGGTCGACTCGTCGGCCAGGTAGCGCCCCTCGGCGACCTTGATGGGGTCGACCTCACCGATGAGGTCGGCGATGGTGATGTCGGGCGTGGCCAGCTTCTCCGTGTAGCGCGCCTCGCGCGGCAGCCAGGCGACCGGCGTCGCATCGCCATGCTCCGCCACGATGGCCCGCGCGGTGGCGCTGATGGGGAGGTACGGATCGTCGTGCAGCTCCCCGCCCTCGATCATCGGCACCTCGTCGTCGAGGAGGCCCACGAGCAGGCGCGCCAGCCGTGTCTTGGCCTGCCCGCGCTCGCCGAGGAACACCAGGTCGTGGCCGGCCAGGATCGCGTTCTCGATGGCCGGGATCACGGTGTCGTCGTAGCCGACGATACCGGGGAAGAGCGGCTCGCCCTCGCCGAGGCGGGATAGCAGGTTGGCCCGCATCTCGTCCTTGACCGTGCGCGACGCCCACCCGATGGCGCGCAGCTGACCGATGGTGTGGGGCCGCGCCGCGCCCTCGCGCCCGGGCGCGGACCGTGACCGGCGGGGCTTGGGGTCGGGCGGTGGTGGTGTCTCGCGGGCCATCCGGACGCCATCCTACTCGGCTCGTTCGAGCCCGTCGCCAGGGGGCTGCCGGGCGGCCACCCTTGGCCTCCGAGAGATAACCACACCGGTCCAGCTGAACGGTTACCATCCGCGGGATGCGCACGCGCCCCTCGGCCGAGCTTGCGCTGCTCCTGACCGTCCTGATCTGGAGCGGCAACTTCACGGCCGTCAAGGTCGGCGTGACCGACATCGCGCCGCTCGCCTTCTCGGTCGCGCGGTTCGCCCTTGGCGCGTCGGTCACCGTGGCCGTGGTCGTGTGGCGCGAGGGTTGGCCGCGCTTCCGGCGCCGCGACCTGCCCCTCCTGGGGGCGGCGGCGCTCATCGGCATCACGGTCAACCAGGTCGCTTTCGTGACCGCCCTCCAGGCGACCTCGGCGGCCAACGTGGCCCTCCTCATCGGCACGATCCCCATCTGGACGGCCGTCATCGCCGTGCTGACCCGCCAGGAGCGGGTCGCCCGCACGCTCTGGGTCGGCCTCGGCGCAGGCCTGGTGGGGGTGACGCTCATCGTGGTCGGCGGCGGGGAGGCGGTCGGTGGCCTGAGCGTGGTCGGCGAGCTCGGGGCCCTCGCGACCGCCCTCAGCTGGGCGGTCTATTCGGTCCTCATCCGGCCCCTCATGCGGCGCTACTCGGCGCTCCAGCTGTCGGCCTTCGTGATGGTCGTGGGGACGCTCATCCTGGTGCCCTTCAGCGTGCCCTCGGTGCTCACGCAGGACTGGTCGGCGGTGCCACCCGACGCGTGGGTGGGCCTGGTCTACGCCGCCATCCTCAGCGTCACCGTGACCAACATCCTCTACTTCACCGCCATCCACCGGATCGGGGCCTCGCGGGCGGCCCTCTTCACCTACCTGGAGCCGTTCCTGGGGGTCCTGATCGCGGTCATCCTGCTGCACGACACCGTGACCGTCCTGCAGCTCGTCGGCGGCGCCGTCGTCCTGGGCAGCGTGGCCATCGGGCGGGGGCGCCCCGGCCAGCCGGTCATCGCCGAACCCGGCATCTGACCCGTCGCGACGGGCCGCTGGCGCGAGCCGGCACCGTCGGGGACCACTGCCGGGTCGGGCGGTACGACTTCACTACGCCGGCCCCGGGTCGCGACCGCTAGCGTGAGGGGCGTCTCGGGCCACGCGTCCGCCTGCCCACTTCAGGGGGCTCGTACGACCATTGACTGACGCCGCCTTCTGCGAGAACTGCGGCACCGACCGCGACCAGTACGGGAGCCCCGACCGGCGGCTCTTCCATCGCTGCGCGTCCTGCCGGCTGGAGGTCTGCCCCGACTGCTGGAACCGTGGCCGGGACCTCTGCCTGGATTGCGCCCCCTTCAGCGTGGGCGTCACCCCCGCCGGCCGAGCCCCGGCCGCCGCCGGCGCGCCGACTCCCCTCAGCGCCACCGTCGCGGCCCAGGCCTCCGGCTGGACCCTCATCGCCCCCGACGACTCGCCGGGCGTCCCCGCGGCGGCCGCGCCCGCGGCGTTGACGACCGCGTCCGTGTTCGAGACCGTCGCCGCGTCGCGGATCCGGCTGGGCGGCACCCTGGCCGCCATCCGGCGCCGGGGCATCGCCGGGCTGGGGGCGGTCGCCAGCGGCCTGGGCAAGCCGGTGCGCATGGCGACCCACGCCGTCCTGCTCCTGTGTCTCACCACGCTGGGCCTGCTCGTGACCTGGCAGCTCGTGTCGTTCGCCGGCACGGCCCTGCCACCCGCGACCCCGCCGGGGGCCGCCCTCGGGGCGGACCCGGGAGCGAGCGCGACGGCGTCCGACAGCCCCACCGTCGGCACCACCCCGGTGCCGGTCGGCGGGATCACCGGCGGGGGCGTCCCGGCCGACCACGATCGCGGGCAGGGCGGCTCGTCGGGCGGCGACGGTTCACACGGCGGCGCCGGCCCCACCCCACGGGTCACCCCGGGTCCGACCGCCACCGCGGGCGCATCGCCGACCGACGGCCCGACGGCAACGCCCACGCCGACCGACCCGCCGGCGCCCACCCCGACCGACACGCCGACCGCGGCCCCCACGGACACGTCACCGCCGCCCCCGACGGACACGCCGGAGCCTCCCCCGACCGACACGCCCGCCCCGTGACGCCGGGCCGGCGGGCCGCGTTGACACGGACCACCGCGCTCGGCTATCCTCCGGACCTTCGGTCGCGACGGGCTTGCCGCGCCCTCTAGGAGTCCAAACCGCAGATGTCAAGCACCACCATCCCCTTCGAGGCAGCCATCGTGCTGCCGACGGTCGCGCCTCTCGGCGTCCCCGTCGATGGGAGATCTGTGCCCTGCGCCGACTAGTGCCAGGCGGCTGAGCCGCCGAACCACTGGAGCCGGAGGGCCAGATGGGCCCCCGGCTTTTTTGATGCCCGCGTGCCGGTCGTCAACGAGAGCCGCCCCTCCCCCAAGGGGCCCGACGTCCAGGCTTCGTCACGACACGTGGAGCATGCGCCATGACCCTCATCCTTCAGCCAGCGGCCCTCGCGCCCATGGTGGGGCCGGCCGGATCGGCCGAGCCCGCGCAGCCGGCGCTGCTCATCGACCACGTCAACAAGACGTTCGTCGTGGGCCGCCACAAGCGTCCCGTCGTCGCCATCAGCGACGTCTCCATGCGGCTGGCCCGCGGCGAGATCTACGGGGTGCTGGGCGCCAACGGCTCCGGCAAATCGACGCTCATCCGCCTGGTCAGCACGCTGCTGACCATCGACTCGGGCCGGGTCGAGGTCTTCGGCCACGACATCGCCCGTGACGAGATGGCGGTCAAGCGTCTCATCAACCGCGTCAGCGTCGACGCGGCGTTCTTCAAGAAGCTCTCACCGTTCGAGAACCTGATCTACGCGGCCCGCCTCTACGGGCTGGACGCGAAGGTCGCCAGGCGCGACGCGGTGAGCATCCTGGGTCGCCTGGGGGTCGCCGAGTCCCGCCTGGACCGGCCCCTCGAGCAGATGAGCCGGGGCATGCAGCAGAAAGTCGCCATCGCGCGGGCCCTCCTGACCAGCCCGACCCTGCTGCTCCTGGACGAACCGACGACCGGTCTCGACCCGCGCTCCAAGCTGGAGGTGCAGGCCTTCATCGAGGAGCTCCGGGACACGCACGACGCCACGATCGTGCTCACGACGCATGACCTGGAAGAGGCGGAGCGCCTCTGTGATCGGCTGGCCATCCTGGCCGGCGGCCGCCTCATCGTGGAAGGGACGGCCGCGGAACTCAAGGCCCAGGTCGCCCGCGAGACGGGTCTCGCGCCGACCCTCAACAACGTCTTCATGACCTACACCGGTCGTTCGCTCGATGACGACATCGAGACCGACGACGAGCCCGAGAACGAGGCCTGAGCCGGCACCCCGCCGGCGTCGGCCCGACGACGCAAGGGACACATCACACGAAAGGAGGTTCCGATGCGTATCGATGCCCATCTCGCCATGACCATGCACCAGGCTCGCGCCACCGAAGCGTGGCGTGACGCCGCCGCCGATCGCCGTGGGCGACGCCCCGGCCGGCGACCGGCCCGGCCGTCGGCTGCTCGCCAGCGGCTCGGACGATCCATGGTCCGCCTCGGGACCCGGCTCGCCGGCGACCCGAGCCTCACGCCGGTCCGCTCCCGCTAGGGGGCGGACCGGCCCTCTACCCCGGAGGACCACGTCGTGACCGGAACGGCCCGCGAACTGCGGGCGAGCTTCGCCTTCGTCGAGCGCAACTTCAACCTGACCAGGCGGTACTGGGGGTGGGAGGTCGCCTTCCTCGTCTATGCCGTGGCAGGTGCGCTCTCCATCACCCTCATCGGCAAGGAGCAGGGCTCGGCCCGCCTGATCCTGTCCCTGATGATCGGGGCGATCTTCTGGAACTACCTCTCGACCGTCTTCGCCTTCATCGCCGAGACGATCGCCTGGGAGCGCTGGGAGGGCACCCTCGAGTACACCATGATGGCCCCCGTGCGGCGCTATGCGCAGCTGCTCGGCTCGACCGTCTACGCCATCCTGTACGGCCTGATCCAGACGGTCGTCGTGCTGGCCGCACTGGTCCTCTTCTTCGGCCTCGACCTGTCGCACGCCGACCTGCTGACCGGGACGATCTTCATGCTGCTCGGCTCGGCCTCGTTCGTGGGCATCGGCATGATGGCCGCCGTGCTGCCCCTGCTGTACGTCGAGCGTGGAGCGCAGATGACCTTCGTCCTGCAGTCGCTGCTGCTCCTGGTCAGCGGCGTCTACTACTCGGTCGATGTCCTGCCCGGCTGGATGCAGGTGGTCAGCCACTTCAGCCCCGCGACGTACATCCTCGACGGCGTGCGCGCCGCCCTGCTCGACGGCACGCCGCTCTCCGCGTTGTGGGGCGACGTCTGGCCGCTGGTGGTGATGGGCGTGGTGCTCATCCCGCTGGGGGTCTGGATCTTCGGCCGCGCCGAGCGGTACGCCAAGCGCACCGGCAAGCTCAAGCGGGTCGGCTGACGTGGCCGACCGGAGTCAGGCGAAGAGCCGCCCGCCCTGGGCCACGAGGCCCATCCACGCCCGTTCGTGACCGATGGTCGTGGCCGGGCCGTGGCCGGGCAGGACGCGGGTCGCGTCGGGCAGCACGGTCAGGCGGGCGATCGAGGCGGCCATCGCGTCAGGCGAGCCGCCCTCCAGGTCCACCCGGCCCCAGCCGCCGGCGAACAGGGTGTCCCCGCTGAGCAGCAGGCCCTCGTCCCGCGCGAAGAGGCACACCGACCCAGGCGTGTG
>DATBOX010000143.1:0-22712 GCA_036561685.1 Candidatus Limnocylindrales bacterium
GCGTCACCGAGGGCCCGCTGGAGCTCCACTTCCGCACGTCGGTGTCGGCCGACTGGCAGGGCGTCGGCCCGGCCATCGTGCGGGTGCACACGCACGATCCGCTCGCGACAACCTGCGCCGCCGCGAACCAGGATGCCTGCGCGCACGCCGTCGTGGTCGACGCCCTGCTGTGGAATGGTCCGGCCCTGGGCTCCGACGGCCTGCCCAGCTGGATGGACGGCCAGTCGACCATCTCCGTGCCCGAGGCGCAGGGCATGCTGGCGCACTTCGATAGCCCGGCTGAACTGGAGGTGCGGGGCTGGTACTCCGGGTTCGCGCTCCCCTGCCCGTTCATCCCGGCGACCGTGCCACCGACACCCGGCAGCAGCCTCCTGCCCGAGAACTGCCAACCGAGCATCCTGGGCGCGGCCCCGATCCCGCTCGGCCAGGACCACGCCGGGCCGGACGACCTGAACCTGACCCTTGGCCCCGGCGTGGACGCCCCGCCGATCGGGGCGGTCGTACTGGAACTCCACGGGCACGATCCCGCGGCGGCTGCCTGCGATGCCTCGATCCGCGCCGCCTGTGATGCGGCCGTGATCGTGGATCGCGTGGTGTGGACCGCGTCCACGGGCATCGTCAGCCCCGCGCCGACCACCACGCCGGTGCCGTCGGCCGTGGATGTCCCGGCTTCGATCGACGGGCAACCCGTCCTCCGCGGCGCGGCGTTCGTGGAGCGCGTGAACGTGGCCACCGACGCGACATCCTTCCTGGTGGGCGGCTGGACGCCGGTGACGCCCGAGGTCTACTTCTGCGCGTTCATCCCCGCGCCGCCGCCGGGCGTGTCACTCGATCCCGGCGTGGAGGCGCTGTGCGGGGGCCTGTGGTTCCTGGACGCCCCCGGCGATCCGCAGGGCACCCTGAGGGGCGGCCCGCCCTGGGTCGCTGCCCGCATCAGCGTGGTCACGACGGTGCCCGCATGGGGTGTGCCGTTCGTGATGCGGGTACACGTGGAAGGCCCCCGTGTCCCCGTCTGCCCTGCGGGCGCCGCTCCTGCCTGCCAGCGGACCGTGGTGGAGGAGTCGCTGGTCTGGCAGGGCCCGGCGCCTTCTCGATAGACTGCGCCGCATGCTCCAGCAGCGCCACATCCACGCTATCGTGCCCGCCTCCGACATGGCCCGGGCGCGCGCCTACTGGGAGGGCACGGTCGGCCTCACGCCCACGACCGTCCGCTCCAACTTCGTCATCTACGAGTGCCTGGACTCGTGGTTCGCGCTCTCCAAGTCGGGCGGCGCCGGGACGGCCAAGTCGACCGCGGCGGCGTTCATGAGCCACGACCTGGCGGCCGACGTGGCCGACCTCAAGGCCCGCGGGGTCGTCTTCGAGGAGTACGACTTCCCGACGCTCAAGACCGTCGACTCGGTCGCCGACATGGGCACCTTCCGTGCGGCCTGGTTCCGCGACAGCGAGGGCAACATCATCGGTCTCGTGCAGTTCGCCGAGCCGCCCCTCTGATCTAGCCCCCGCGCAGGCGCCAGCGGCGGTGCCCGACGCGCCAGCGCTCCTCGGTGGCCAGCGGCTGAGGCTGGCGGATGCTCGCCACCAGCACGCCGATCACGATCGCGAGCACGACGACGGCGGCCGCCACCTGCTCCGCGCCGAGCGGACCGAGGACCGGATCGTCGCGCCAGAGGAACGCGATCCCGATGCGTCCCACGAGCCACCACACCAGGGCCGCGAGGAAGAGGTAGCCGAAGCGCAGGCGCCCGCGCGCCACGGGCTCGCCGAGCGTCTCGCGGTTGGCCGCCCACGTCCCTTCCTGGCGGATACGCGCGGGGAGGTGACCAAGTACCGGCCCGGCATGGACGGCGAGCACGACGAGGATCCCGATGAGGGCCCACAGGCCCTCATACGCCTGTGTCGGGTGGGCGGGGATCTGCGCAGAGGGCGACAGCCACGGCCCGTTGCCGGCATAGGCGACCGCCCAGGCGCCGGTCCAGAACTGCCCTTGCCCGGCTCCG
This sequence comes from Candidatus Limnocylindrales bacterium, assembly GCA_036561685.1. GTDB lineage: Bacteria > Chloroflexota > Limnocylindria > Limnocylindrales > CSP1-4 > DASPUH01. The sequence goes on from DATBOX010000143.1 coordinate 2,001, forward strand.
TCGAGGAGCATGGCGAACTTGCCCAGGCCGATGGCCAGCAGCATCGACGTGCTGGCCACGTCCAGCCAGCGTGACGCCGAGTCGAGCAGGCCAGCGATGTAGGCGCCGGTGACCGCCCCGCCGATGATCGCCCCCAGCAGCGACAGGCCGCCCTGGGCCGGGTCGATGAGCGCCGCGGGGTTGCCCTGGTAGTAGGGCAGGTAGTCGAGGGCGTACATCAGGCGGCCGCCGATCACCGCGCCGGGGATGATGCCGAGGACGATGAACAGGAGGTCGTCGAGCCGCAGGGGCGGGAGCCCCGTCCGCCGCCCGCTCCGCTCGGCGAAACGAGCCGCCAGGAGGATGGCCACGAAGATGGCCCCCGCCACCGCCAGCGTGGCATAGGCGACGTCGGCGCTCACCGGTCCCCGAAGGTGCAGGATCGGGTCGAAGTCCAGACGGATCGCCGCCAGCAGGCCGCCCATCTCAGGCCAGGGACTCCGGCGGCACCCGCGCCGCACCCGCCCGAGCCGTACCGGACAGGCGGGTGGCAGCGGCACCGGCCGTGAGAAGCGTCAGCCCGCCGGCGACCGCCAGCGTGGCGGTGACGCCGGCCACGGCCATGGCCACGCCCGAAGCCAGGCCGCCGATGGGCGTCGTCCCGGCGAACACCGTCGTGTAGACGCTCATCACCCGCCCCCGTAGGGCGTCGGGCACCTGCAGCTGGATGAGGGTATTGGTGGTAGCGCTCATGGTGATCGTGGCGAAGCCCAGCAGGACCATGATGGGCAGGCTGATCAGCAGCATCGGGGAGATGGCCAGGCCGATCAGGGCGATCCCGATCAGCGCGCTGCCGATGACCAGCAGGCGGAGGGTGGGCCGCATCCCGAAGGCGATGAGGAGGGCCGCCGCGAGCGACCCGACCCCGGCGGCCGCCATGAGGTACCCGTACGTGCTGGCATCGCCGCGGAGCGTCTCGGCCGCGTACAGCGGCATCACGACGGAGAAGTTGAGGGCCACCGTGCTGACGATGCCCAGCACCGTGATGGCCAGGAAGACCGATGGCGTGCGCTGCACGTATCGCAGACCCTCCGCCAGCTGGTCGACGACGGCGCGCACCGAGTGCGGGACCGGCGAACGGATCCCTGGGTGGAGTTCGACCTCGCGCATCAAGAAGAGGGCGGCCAGCACGGCCAGGTAGCTCGCCGCGTTGAGCATGAAGCAGAGACCCACGCCGACCGCCCCGATGAGGACCCCGCCGACCGCGGGCCCGATGATGCGGGCGCCATTGAAGGTCGCGCTGTTGAGGGCCACGGCGTTCACCACGTGCTCCCGGCCGACCATCTCGACGACGAATGACTGGCGCACCGGCATGTCCACCGCGCTGATGCAGCCGAGGATCGCCGCCAGGAGGTAGATGTGCCACACCTGGACCGTCCCGGTCAAAGTGAGCACGCCGAGCGTCAGGGCGACGAGGCCGGAGCCGGCCTGGGTGACGTAGAGCGTGGCCCGCTTCGGCAGGGTGTCGGCGATGATGCCGCCGAAGAGGCCGAGCACCATCACCGGGACGAACTGGAAGACGGCCCGCAGCCCGAGGGCGACCGGGTCGTTGGTGAGCAACAGGATGAGCCAGCTCTGGGCCACGCTGTCCATCCAGGTGCCGACCAGCGAGATCAGCTGGCCGGACCAGAACAGGCGGTAGTTGCGGACGCCCATCGCGGAGAGCCCGCGGCTGAGGCTCACGACGGTGCGGCTGCCATGGCGATGAGGTCGGTGCACCGGGCAAGCCCGAGGCGGCCGGTGTCGAGCGACAGGTCGTAGTGGCGGAGGTCCATCCAGTCGACCCCGAACCGGCTCCGCAGGTACCCCGCCCGGGCCCGGTCGACGGACGTGCAAAGGGCCTTGAGCGCGGCGTCGTCGGCATCGGGCCGCACGTCCGGCGGCAGCTCCTCGACACGGGCCCGCAGGTAGCTGACCCGCGCGTCGAGACCGGCGTGCAGCTGGACGCGCAGGACGCCCGGGCGACCGCCGAGGATGAAGCTGGCTCCGCGGCCGGCGATGACCGCGTTGCCGGAGGCGGCCGCCTCCTCGATGACGGCCCGGGTGATACCGAACAGGCGCTCTTCGATGGCCGCGTCGCCGGACACCTCCACCGGCAAGGCGACGGTCACCTCCTCGGGGGTGGCCGAGGTCAGGGCTGCGGCGAGGCGCCGCCAGAGGCCCGGCAGCCGCTCGTCGTAGCCTGCGGCCTCCGCCTCCGGGATACCGCTGCGGGCCGCGACCTGGGCCACCAGCTCCCGGTCCAGGTACTCCGCCCCCAGGCGCTGGGCGAGCGCGCGGCCGATGGCGCCGCCGCCGCTGCCGTACTGGCGGGACAGGGTGATGACGGCCATCAGACCGCCCCGGTGGAGGCGGGCGTCATCGCGGGCTGGGCAGCGGGCTCATGCCGGCAGGTGTTCCACCAGCTCCCGCACCGCCGCCGCCGACCGGTCGAACTCGGCCTGCTCATCGGCGGTCAGCTCGATCGGCACGATCTCTTCCATCCCTCGTCGGCCCAGCTTGACCGGCACGCCGACGAACAGGTCGCGGGCCCCGTACTCGCCCTGGAGCAGCACAGCGCAGGGCAGGATGGCCTTCGTGTCGCCCAGGATGGCGGCCGTCATCTGGGCCACCGACGCGGCCGGGGCGTAGAAGGCGCTGCCCGTCTTGAGGAGCGCCACCACCTCGGCCCCACCGTTCCGGGTGCGCGTCACGAGCGCCTCGATGCGCTCCGCGCTGAGCAGCTCCGTCAACGGCACACCGGCCACGGTGCTGTAGCGCGGCAGCGGCACCATCGTGTCGCCATGGCCGCCCAGGACGAAGGCGTGGGTGCTGGTCACCGAGACGCCGAGCTCGCGCGCCATGAACGTGCGGAAGCGGGCGCTATCGAGGACGCCGGCCATGCCGATGACCCGCTCACGGGGGAAGCCGCTGGCGCTCATGGCGATGTGGCACATCGCGTCGAGCGGGTTGGTCACCACGATGAGGATGGCCTGCGGCGAGACCGCCACGGCCGACCGCACGACGCTGCCCACGATGCCGGCGTTCTTGGCCAGCAGGTCGTCGCGGCTCATGCCCGGCTGGCGGGCGAGGCCGCTGGTGACCACGACGATGTCGGAACCGGCCGTGTCGGCGTAGTCGTTCGTGCCGGTGATCTGGCAGTCGTGGCCCAGGATGGGGGCCGATTCCGCCAGGTCCAGCGCCTTGCCCTGGGGAAGTCCCTCCACGATGTCCACGAGCACCACGTCCGCCAGGCCTGCCTCGGCGATGCGCTGCGCGGTGGTGGCGCCGACGTTGCCGGCGCCGATCACGGTGACCTTAGGTCGGGACATGGGCGGGCACGCTCCTCTGTAACGGGTCGGCAGGCCATTCTAGTCGGGAGGTACGATGCTGCCGTGACCACGCCGCGGCCGGACCCCCCGCTCGACCCGTCGGTGCAGGCCGACTTCCCGACGACCGGCGGTAGCCTCGAGCGCTACGGTCGCGATCCCGGGTGGCATTTCGACACGCTGGCCGTGCACGCCGGCTTCGAGCCGGATCCCGAGACCGGCGCCGTGGCGCCCCCCATCTACCAGACCAGCACGTACGCCCAGGAGGGCGTCGAGCGGCCACGCCACGGGTGGGAGTACGCGCGAACGGGCAACCCCACCCGGGCACGCCTGGAGGCGGCCGTCGCCGCCCTTGAGGGGGCGAGTCACGGGCTGGCCTTCGCCAGTGGTTCGGCCACCACGGCGACGATCGCGGCGCTGGCCCTGTCCGGAGACGAGGTCGTGGTCAGCGACGACGTCTACGGTGGCACGTACCGCCTCTTCGAACGCGTCCTGCGCGACATGGGGGTGACCGCCCGCTACGTCGATCTCTCGGAGGACCCGGGGGCCGTGCTGGCCAAGGCGGTCACGAGGCGCACCCGGCTCGTGTGGGTGGAGACCCCCTCCAACCCGCTGCTCAAGCTGATCGACCTGACCGCCGTGGCCCAGGCGCTGGAGCGGCGGAAGGGCCCGGGCGGCGAGCGGCCCATCCTGGTCGTCGACAACACCTTCGCCTCCCCCGCCAGCCAGCAGCCCCTGGAGCTGGGAGCCGATATCTCGTTCCACAGCGCCACCAAGTACCTGGCTGGTCACTCGGACACGGTCAACGGGGTCCTGGCGACGTCACGCGACGACCTCTACGAGCGCCTCGCCTTCCTGCAGAACGCGGTGGGCGCGGTGCCGGGTCCGTTCGACTGCTTCCTGGTCCTGCGCGGCCTGCGCACGCTGCCCCTCCGCGTGGAGCGGCACGCGGCAAACGCCGGCGCGGTCGCCGCAGCGCTCGCGACGCGGCCGGACGTGGCGCGCCTGCGCTATCCCGGCCTGGCGGAAGGCCCCCATGCCCACCCGCAGGCGGCGCTGGCAAGGCGGCAGATGCGCTATCCGGGCGGCATGGTCAGCTTCGTGCCCGCGGCGCGTGACGGCCGGACGCCGCACCAGCGCGCCCGCCGGTTCGTGGAGGCGACCCGACTCTTCACCCTGGCGGAGTCGCTTGGCGGAGTGGAGTCGCTGTGCGAGCTGCCGTCGGTCATGACCCACGGCTCCGTCCAGGGGTCGGCGCTGGAGGTGCCAGCCGCCCTGATCCGGCTGTCGGTGGGTATCGAGCACGCGGACGACCTCGTGGCCGACGTGATGGGGGCGCTCGACCAGGCCTAGTACGTTTCGACGGTCACCGGCAGGTGCGCGAAGTCGCGGACGTTACGGGTCAGGACGGCTGCGCCCGCCTCATGGGCGGCGACGGCGATCAACGCATCGGCGAGGCTCAGCTGGTGCCCTCGACGCCGCGCGTCGATCCGCCACTGGCCCGCCATGAGCGGCGCGTCCGGACCGGGCTGGACGAACTCCATGGGTTCGAGGAGCGCCGTGAGATCCGGGTCCGGATGGGTCTGCGTGCCACTGGCGACCTCGCAGACTACGACCTCGTTGACGAGAGGCTCGTCGCCGTCCTCGAACATGCTCTGGAATCGTGATCGGGCGGCCTGTTCACCCCTGAGGTAGTCGATCACGAAGGTCGAATCCAGCAGGTACCGCACCTACTCCTCCGGTCCAGGATCGGTCTCCATCGCCCGCTGCGCGCGAACCCATCTGACCACCCCGTCGGGCTCCTCCCACTCAGGCGGACCCTTGCCCGCCCATGCGCCGAACGCCCGCTCCATCGCGGCGCCCAGCCGCTCCCGCTTCAGCCGGGCCCGGACCGCCTCCTCGATGAAGCGACTGCGGTTGCGCCGCCCGGCCAGGGCGTCGACCTCTGCCACGAGCTCCGGTGGCAGGGTCAGGTTGGTTGGTATGCGCACAGTCATGCGCATACTGTACCACCCGAGTCAGGCCGTATCCTGCCCGGCATGCCCTTGACCGAGGAGGTGCTCCACCTCGCAGCGTTCGTGGCCGGTGTGTATGTCGTGGCTCGCACGATGCTGGGCGCCATCCGGGCCTTCGTGCTGACCCGGGGCTCGAACGATCCCCTCATCCGGGCCTTCTTCCTCGTCATGCGGCGGTTCTTTGGCCTGATCGCCCATCGGGGCAAGAGCTATGCCTGGCAGGACCGCGTCCTGGCGTACTACCCGCCCGTCTCGCTGGTCCTGCTGCCGACCTACTGGATCGCGCTCGTGGGCACGGGCTACACGCTCATCTTCTGGGCCCTCGGCGCCGGTTCGCTGGCCGATTCGTTCCGCCTCAGCGGCTCGTCCATCCTCACCCTGGGGTTCGCCAGCTCGCCGGTCCCCGGCGCCTCCCTGGCCGCCTTCACCGAGGCAGCCCTGGGCCTCATCCTGGTCGCCCTCCTGATCTCGTACCTGCCTACGATCTACGGCGCCTTCTCACGCCGCGAGCTCCTGGTCAACCTGCTGGAGGTGCGCGCCGACTCGCCCCCGTCGGCGGTCGTGCTGCTCACGCGCGCCCATCGCCTGCGCGGCCTGGACGCGCTGCACGAGATCTGGGAGCGCTGGGAACCCTGGTTCTCCGAGCTGGAGGAGACGCACACCTCGCTGCCGATCCTGGTCTTCTATCGCTCGCAGCAGGCCGACCATTCCTGGGTCAACGCGGCCGAGGCGATCATGGACACCGCAGCCCTGGCCCGCTCGGTGGTCGACATCCCGCTCGACGTGCAGGCCGACCTGACGATCCGCGCGGGCTACCTGGCCATGCGCCGTATCGCCGACTACTTCTTCCTGCGTTACGACGCCCATCCGCCCCAGGACGCGCCGACCAGCATCAGCCGTGAGCTCTTCGAGCGGGTCTGCGATGTCCTCGCCGCGGACGGCGTGCCCCTGAAGGCCGACCGGGACCAGGCCTTCCTGGACTTCAACGGCTGGCGCGTCAACTACGACGCGCCGGTGCTGACGCTGGCGCGCATCACGACCGCGCCGCCCTCGTGGTGGACCCGGCCGATGGTCTCGGCCTACATCACCGACGAGCCCGTTCTCGCCCGACCAGTCCAGGGCGGCTGACCCGCCGCAGCGTCAGGCGGGGCGCGGCCCGGCTTGTGAGATGGCCGGGCTGACCTCGTCCTCGTAGTGGCGGAAGTTCTCCCGGAACATCGCCGCCAGCCGGTCGGCCTGGCGGTCGTAGGCCGCGCCATCGGCCCACGTGTCGCGCGGCTGCAGCACCTGGTCGGGCACGCCCGGCACGGTGGCCGGCACGGCGAGCCCGAACCGGGCGTCGGTGCCGAACGGGACACCCTCCAGCATGCGATCGATGGCCGCATGGACCATGGCCCGCGTGTGGGCGATGTTCATACGCTCGCCGGTGCCGTACGGACCACCGGTCCAGCCGGTGTTGATGAGCCAGACGGCCGCGTCGTGCTCGCGGATACGCTCGCCCAGCATCTCCGCGTAGATGCCCGGATGGCGCGGCATGAAGGGCGCCCCGAAGCAGGCCGAGAAGGTGGCCGACGGCTCCTTGACCCCCACCTCGGTGCCGGCCAGCTTGGCCGTGTAGCCGCTCACGAAGTGGTACATCGCCTGCTCGCGCGTCAGGCGCGAGATGGGCGGCAGGACCCCGAAGGCGTCCGCGGTCAGGAAGATGATCGTGCGCGGGTGGCCGGCGCGGCCGACCTCGGAGGCGTTGGAGATGAAGCTGACGGGGAAGGCGCCGCGGGTGTTCTCGGTCAGAGCCTCGGAGTCCAGATCCAGCTCGCGCGTCGCCTCGTCCATGACCACGTTCTCCAGGATCGTGCCGAAGCGGCGGGTCGTGGAGAAGATGTCGGGCTCGTAGATCGGCGACAGGCGGATCGTCTTGGCGTAGCAGCCGCCTTCGAAGTTGAAGACCCCGTCGGGGCCCCAGCCGTGTTCGTCATCGCCGATCATGGTCCGTGCCGGGTCGGCCACGAGGGTCGTCTTGCCGGTGCCGGACAGACCGAAGAAGACGGCCGTGTCGCCGGCCGGCCCCACGTTCACCGCCGAGTGCATCGGCAGGACGTGCTCATCGGGCAACAGGTAGTTCATGACCGTGAAGGCGCTCTTCTTGATCTCGCCGGCGTAGGCCGTGCCGCCGATGAGGACCTCCCGCCGCGTGAGGTGGACGAGGATGAACGTCCCGGTGCGGGTGCCGTCGCGCTCGGGCTCGGCGGTCAGCGTGGGCGCATCGTAGATCGTGAAGTCGACCCGGTAGGCGCTGCGCTCGGCGGCCGACGGGCGGATGAACAGGTTCTGGGCGAAGAGACTGGCCCAGGCCGATTCGGTCGTGACGCGGACCGACCGCCGGTGGGCCGGATGGGCCCCCACGAAGAGGTCCTGGACGAACGTCTCGCGCTTGGCCAGATGGCCCAGGACGCGTTCGCGGAGCGCCTCGTAGCGCTCCTCGCTGATGGGCCGGTTGACGGAGCCCCACCAGACACTGTCGCGGCTGGCGCGCTCGTCGACGACGAATTTGTCCAGCGGCGAGCGTCCCGTGTGAGACCCGGTCCGCACCACCAGCGGTCCGCCGGCAGCGATGAGGCCCTCGTCGCGACGGACGGCCGCCTCGTACAGCGCCGCCACACTCAGGTTGTGGTTCACCGGGGCGTCCGCATGCCCACGGGTACGATCGGGATGGACGGTCGGCTGCGACGCGCTCAACGATCACTCCTTGCTCGGTCTCGAGCGCGGCGGGTGCCGCAGCCGCGCCCGGGTGCACCGCCGGATCGGGCGGTGGACCGGCCGCGCGTGGCTGCCCCGGCGGGCCGGGTGCAGGGAGTCGGCTTTCGCAGTCCGGGGCATTCTACCGCGCGGGTCGCGGCGGCCAGTGACCCGATGGTCATGGCCCGGCGCCAGGATGCGCCGCCGGCCGGCCAGGGGATCAGGATCCGCGGTGGGCCAGGAACTCCAGCAGGTCGAGCTTGCTGACGATGCCGACCGGCCGGCCGCTGGAGACGGCCACCAGGGCCGACGCCCCGTCGGAGAGGAGCTGGAACGCCTCATCGAGGGCGGCGGAGGTGGCGATGGTCGGCAGGGGACGCTCCATGGCCTCGCCGACGGTGCGCTCCACGATCGCGGGGTCGTGATAGGCCTTTTCCAGGAGGCTCCGCTCGCTGATCGAGCCGACGATGCCCTCGATGGCATCATCCGCGCGCTCCGAGACGGGCATCTGGCTGATGCCGAACCGCTGGAGCGTGTCGATGGCAGTGGCTACGAGCTCGGTCGTGCGGGCCAGGACCACCGCTGGCAGCTGGCCGCTGCCGTGACGCGCGACCAGGACCTCCGAGACGCGCACCGGCGCGGTGGGCGATCCCACCAGCCCGTTGGCCCGCAGCCACTCGTCGTTGTAGAGCTTGGACAGGTAGTTGCGACCGCCGTCCGGCAGGAGCACCACCATCACCGCGTCGCGCGCGGTGGCGGGCTCATCGCGCATCAGCCGCGCCGCCTCGTCGAGGGCCGCCACGAGCGCCGTGCCGCAGGACTCCCCGCCCAGGATGCCCTCCTCGCGCGTCAGGCGGCGGGCCATGGCGAAGGCGTCGCGGTCGGACACGCGCACCCACCGGTCGACCACCGCCGGGTCGAAGGTGCCGGGCATGAAGTCCTCGCCCACACCTTCCGTGAGGTAGGGTCGGGCGACGTCGCCGGACAGGACGCTGCCCTCCGGGTCGGCGCCGATGATGCGGATGGCCGGGTTCTGGGCCTGGAGGTGATGGGCGATGCCCGTGATCGTGCCGCCCGTGCCCACGCTCGCCACCAGATGCGTCACGCGTCCCTGGGTCTGGCGCCAGATCTCCGGGCCGGTCGTGGCCTCGTGAGCCCGCGGGTTCTCCTCGTTCCAGTACTGGTCGGGCTTGAAGGCGCCCGGGATGTCGCGCGCCAGGCGTGCCGCCACCGAGTAGTAGCTCTCCGGTGATGCGGGCGCCACGTTGGTCGGGCACAGCACGACCTCGGCGCCGTATGCCCGCAGCAGCGCCTGCTTCTCCACCGACTGCTTGTCGGCCATGACGAAGATGCAGCGGTAGCCCTTGAGGGCCGCGGCGATGGCCAGGCCGTGGCCGGTGTTGCCGCTGGTCGGCTCGATGATCGTGCCGCCGGGCCGCAGCAGGCCGGCGCGCTCGGCCGCCTCGATCATCGGCAAGCCGATGCGGTCCTTGACCGAACCGCCCGGGTTGAGCATCTCGAGCTTGGCCAGCACCAGCGGCTGCGCCTCGACGGGCCCGAGAGACGACGTGAGGCGCGACAGGCGCACCAGCGGCGTCCGACCCACGAGCTCGAGGATCGAGGCCGCGTACTCCATCGACCCGAGTATAGGTTGGCCCGATCGGTCGCTAGCGGATGACCAGCAGGCCCGCGATGAGGATCGCCAGCACGACCAGCGAGATGAGCACGTACATCCGGTCGTGCTCGACCGCGAAGAGGCCCAGCGACGCGGCCACGCGCGCCATCGGCGTGAGGACGAGCGTCAGCAACCCCAGCTGGGCGATGGCCTGCGGGCGAAGGTTGCGCAGGCCCTCGGCGATGGCCCCGACGTCGGTCGGGTCGCCGCCGCGAGCTGCGCCCAGCAACGACCCGTCCCAGCCCACGAACAGCGAGGCGAGGAAGCCGGCCAGGATGAGCGCGGCGCTGAGGGCGACGCCCGCCAGCAGCACACGCGCCACGACGAGCCGGAGCTCGTCGCTCGACAGCCGCGCGTCCGGGCGCTCGGGTGGCGTCGTCGCAGGACCGGTCATCCGAGGAAGGCTACGTGCAGCCCCAGGCCGCGGGCGAGCATCTGGAGCGCCACCACGACCATGATCGGCACGAAGATGAGGCGCACCTGGCGGTTGCGCAGGCGCACGAGGACCCGTGAACCCAGGAGGGCGCCGGTCAGGACCCCCAGCGCCACCGGCGCTGCCAGCCGTGCGTCCACGTCGCCCCGGCCCAGGTAGATACCTGCGGACGCTGCGGCGGTGACGCCGATCATGAAGTTGCTGGTGGCCGTCGACACCTTCATCGGCAGGCGCATCACGCCGTCCATCGCCAGGACCTTCAGCACGCCCGATCCGATCCCCAGGAGGCCGGACAGGAAGCCGGCCATGAGCATCATCACGAAGCCAAGCCCGACGCGGCGCGCGGCGTATGGCACCTCGCGCCGCAGCTGCTGGTCCGGGTAGGAGCTGGCCAACCTGAGCGCCACGGCGGCACGCGACGGCATGACCTCCGGCGGCAGCTCCTCACCAAGGCGCGACACCTGCTGGAGGATCGAGAGACCCAGCACGGCCGCCAAAAGCACGTAGAGCAGTTGCGGGGCCACGACGGCGGCGGCCAGCGCCCCGCCGACCGCGCCGGTCGTGGTGGCGACCTCCAGGAACATGCCCACGCGCAGGTTCGTCAGCCGGTCGCGCACGTACGCCACGGCCGCCCCCGAGCTGGTGGCGATGATCGAGACGATGCTGGCCCCGATGGCCAGGTGGATGTCCACGCCGAAGATCGTCGTGAGAGCGGGGATCACGAGGATCCCGCCGCCGACGCCCGCGAGGGCCCCGATGATCCCGGAGAGGACGCTGATGCCGAACAGGGCCACGTCCGCGCCGGGCGTCATGGGGCCCGTCAGGTCACCGCGGCTGGAGGCGGCTGCGGCCGCCGGTGGTTCAGGAACAGCAGGATCACGCCGGCCGCCGTCGCCCCCAGGCCCAGCAGGGCCGCCACCGGCACGCCGAAGAACGTGAAGTCGTAGCTCAGGCGCAGGGTCTCCAACGTCGCCCGGACCAGGCCGTACCACATCAGCCAGAAGGCCAGGACGTCGCCGTCGCGCAGTCGCGTCGCAACGCGCGTCAGGAGGTAGAGCGCCACCAGGCCGCCCACGAAGGTCAGCGACGACTCGTAGAAGAAGAGCGGCTGGAATGCCGCGTCGGCCGCGACCGGGACCTGGCCCGCCACGAGGTTGGGGTCGCCGGGGCAGAGGTAGGCCGCCACGCGATGGGCGCAGTCGATGGCGATGCCCCAGGGCAGGTTGGTCGGCGGTCCGTACAGCTCCTGGTTGGCGTAATTGCCCCAGCGGGCGATGGCCTGGCCAAAGAACAGGGCGGGGATGGCCACGTCCGCCCAGCGCAGGAACGGCTCATGGTGGCGCCGCGTGTAGATGAACGCCCCGACCATGCCGCCGAACACGCCGCCGTAGAGCGCCAGCCCACTGTAGGGCGGCAGGACGATGCGGCTCCAGTCGTCCTTGTAGAGCTGCCACTGGTCGATGACGTGATAGACACGAGCGCCGATGAGGCCGGCCACCACGATCAGGAACAGTGCGTCGCCGATGCGTCCGACGTCCAGCCCGCGGCGCCCTGCGAGGCGAGCCGTGAGCCACGCGCCGAAGCCGATCGCCACGGCGTAGCCGACCCCGTACCAGGGGATCGCCAGGGGCCCGATCTGGATGGCGTCCGGGCTCGCCGGCGAGGGGATCACACCCGAAAGCATAGCGACTCGCACCGCGCCTCTGCCCTGCCGCGGTCGGGGCAGCGGCCGGGCGGCCCTCCTATACTCGGGCGGTGGGTGAAGCGTGGGGCTGGTGGCTCTTCTTCGTCGGCCTGGCGCTCGGCGTCGCCGGCTACTGGCTCGTCAGCGGGCGGGTGCAACGGGCTGACGACGACCTCGCGGCCGACGAGCGAGCCAACGAGACGGCGTGGATCAGCCGCACGGTGGCCAGCTGGGGCGGCGAGGCGCCGGCCGATCTCGTGGCCCAGGTCCTTGACCTGCACCACCGCTACCTGGGTGGGGCCGCACCCCTCCTCGCTCCGGAAGAGCCCCTCCCGCCGGACGAACCGGTCGCGCTGGAAGGGGTCGCCTCAGCTGCCCTCGCCGACGCGCCCGACATGCAGGGCGACGGCGCCCATGGCCAGGCGGCGGAACCGCACGTCGACGAGGCCGGCTGAGGTCATCGTCGCGGCCAGGTCGTCGGCGTCGGGGAAGCCGTCGAGCGACGCCGGCAGGTACCGGTACGCATCGGGCGACCCGCCGGCCAGCGCGGCCATGAGCGGCGCGCTGCGGCGGAAGGTCGCGTGGTAGGCCCGCGCGATGGCCCGGTGGCGCGGCAGGGACAGCTCCAGGCAGACGACGCGCCCGCCGGGCCGCACGACCCGCCCCATCTCGAGGAAGCCGCGGCGGTAGTCGGCCAGGTTGCGCAGGCCGAAGGCGATGGTCGCCGCATCGAACGTGTCGTCCTGGAAGGGCAGGGCAAGCGCGTTGGCCACGCCGAACGTGAGCTGCACGTAGCCACGGTGGTCGGCCGTGGCGCGCGCCACCATCGCCGGCGAGAGGTCGACGGCCTCGACGCGCCCGAACGGCCCGACCGCCCGCGCGAGCCGGACGGCCAGGCGGCCCGTGCCACAGGCGACGTCGATGGCCGCATCGCCCGAGCGCAGTTCGGCCGCCGTGGCCGCGAGGTGCCGCCACCGCTCGTCCGCTCCGGCGGTCATGAGCGTGTTCAGGCGGTCGTAGACCGGCGCGATCGTGTCGAACATGGCCGTCACGTCGGTCTCCGGGACGCGATTTCCGGGGCGGGCCATGGCCCGTCGATGCTAGCCCCGATCAGAAGGTGCCGCTGAGCACCGGCGCCGCGCCGGGCACGTCGGCCTGGACCACGATGCGGTCGCCGGCGTGGCCGAGCGTGACCCCCGCGGGAGACTGGCCCACCCAGTAGGCCACGTCGCCGGCGGTGTCCATCCAGCCGATGAGGGTCAGCGAGGACCCGCGGACGAGGAAGCAGTCATAGCGCGTGCCGCTGGCCATGCCCACCAGGTCGCGGCTCCAGACCGCCAGCTGGCCCGAGGAGGGGCTGAAGACGACCATGCCCATGGAGGTCCCGTCGGCAGCGACGAGCGCCAGCTGCGCGTGGTCGGGACGAGCCAGGATGTGCCCGCTGGCCGACGCGAGCTCGCCAAGGGCGGCCACCTCGGCCTGGGCGACATCGCGCTGATGGCCCATGTTGGCCACCGTGAACAGGCCGCCGACGATGATGGCGGCCATGGCGAACGAGGCGAGGGCAGGCACGAGCCGCCAGCGCCGTAGCCGCGAGACGGCAGGGACGGCAGGGACGGCAGGGACGGCAGGGACGGCCGGTACCCCGACGGCGACCGGAGCCGGGGTCGGGGCGGCAGGCACCCGGACCATGCCGGTCTCCCGGACGGTCCGCAGGATCCGTTCGCGGGCCGCGACCGGGGCGAGGACGTCGTCCGGGGTGGCGGCGGCGAGCAGGGCGCCGGTGGTCACGAGCGCACCAGCTTCCGCCCCACACGCGTCGCAGGCCATGAGATGGGCCCGCACCTCATCGGCGGCCGGATCGGGCGATGCCGCATCGGACCCGGGCGCCGCGGCGAGGTCATCGAGGACCGACGGCAGGACGCCGCCGGCCAGGGCATCGGTCAGCCACTGGCGCACCTCAACGTGATCCATCGGACCCTCCCTGGGTCAGCGCCCCGAACGCCTCGACAGAGCTGACCGACGGCAGGACGCGCAGGCCGGCGTCGGGCCCCAGGACTTCGGCGAGCACGACACGCAGTCGCGCGAGAGCTCGGCGCGTGCGGGTCTTGACCGTACCGAGGGGCCAGCCCAGACGGGCGGCGATCTCCGACTGGCTCAGGTCGTGGTAGTAGGCGAGCTCCAGGGCCTGGCGCTCGGGGTCCGGGATGGCCGCGAGCGCATCGCGGACGGCACCAGCGAGCCACGATGCCTCGGCGGCTGAGGCGGGGTCCGGCCGGGCGGCGGCGGCACCCACCAGCTCACCCCCAGCGACCAGCCGGTCGATGGCCGTGTCGTCCGTGGCCGCCCCAGCAGCCGCGCTGAGGAGCATGCTCACGGGCCGCCGGGCACGCGCCCGCAGGCGGTCCACCGCCCGATTCCGGGCGATCGTCAGCAACCAGGCGGCGAGCGACGCCACTGAAGCGTCGTACGTTTCGGCTCGGTTCCACAGCGCCAGCATGGTCTCCTGCAGTACGTCTTCCGCCTGGCCGCGATCGCCCAGCAGCCTGAAAGCGGCCCGGAAGATCGAGTCCGCGTGGCGGTCGTAGAGTGCGCCGAGCGCATCCTCGTCACCCGCCACGAGGCTGGCCACGAGTTCCGCGTCCGTGCGCCCGGTTGGGCTCATCGCCATCGTTACGCGGCCAGGGCGGCGGCGGTTTCAGGCGGGGCGCCGCTCACGCGAGGGCCACGCCGATGAGGTGGCCCACGCCGTACGTGACGGCGGCCGCGAGCGCCCCGATGGCGATCTCGCGCCCGCCACTGAAGAGCGCCGAGCGGCCGGTGAAGAGACTCACCGCCGCCCCGACGGTGAACAGCGCCACGGCCGACAGGAAGATGGCGATGACGAAGGCGAGGGTGCCGGTCGTCAGCAGGAACGGCAGCAGTGGCACGAACGCGCCGAGGGCGAAGGAGATGCACGAACTGATGGCGGCGCCCCACGGCGAGCCCAGCTGGTCGGGGTCCAGCCCCAGCTCCTCGCGCGCCTTCGTGTCCAGGGCCACCTCCGGGTCCTGCATCAGGCGGTGGGCCAGCCGCGCGGCATCCTCGGCCGGGATGCCCTTGCGCCGGTAGAGACCGGCCAGCTCCGCCTCTTCCTGTTCGGGCATGACCTTGAGCTCTTCGCGCTCGAGCTGCAGCTGGCGTTCGAACAGCTCGCGCTGGCTCTGCATGCTGATCCACTCCCCGGCGGCCATGGAGAACGCGCCCGCGAGCAGGCCCGCCACGCCGGCCAGCACCACCAGCTTCTGGTCCGCGTTCGCGCCCACGAAGCCCATCACCAGGGAAAGGTTGCTGACCAACCCGTCGCTCACGCCGAAGACGGCGGCCCGCAACGTGCCGCTCCGACCGGCGTGGTGCCAGGCCTCGTCGACCGTGTCGGTGGCGACCGCGGCTTCTGCCAGGGGGGCCGCAGGGGCCGCCGGTCCCGCGTCCTGCCGGAGCCGCTGCCAGATCGCCGCGTGCTCGCGCTCATCGGCGACGATCGAGGCCACGTCCGGGCTGTCCTGGTCAAGGTAGGCCTCTTCCTCGTCCCCTTCGAGCGAACGGACGAGTTCCGTCACCGCGTGCGTCCCGAAGAGGCGGGCCACCAGCAGGATGAAGCGGATCCGCAGCCTGGGGCGTGTGTCGGCCTCGGGGACCACCACACCCGCATCGCGCAGGCGCCCGGCCCAGATCTCGGCGTGCCGCCGCTCGTTGCTGGCGATCAGCCGGAACGCGTCCGCCCGGCGCGGCACCTTCTCGATCCGCGCCAGCGCGTCGTACAGCACGATCGCGTCGCGTTCCAGCTTGAGGTTGGCCAGGCTCACGGCCTGCTCGGGCGACGTCACCAAACCATCGTAGCGAGGACGTACGATGCGGACATGGATGCGCCCCGCCCGCTGCCGGCGCTGATCTACCTGGATGCGGCCGCGGTGGAGGCGTCGATGCCGCCGCTGGAGGAGCGCCTCCGGCTCGCGGAGCGGACGATGCGGGCCCTTGTGGCGGACGCCGAACTGCCGCCCAAGATCGGCGTCCACCCGGGTCCGCCGGGCAGCTTCGCCCACGCCATGCCGGCCTGGCTGGACGGCCGCACCGGCGACGCCGCGACCGACCTCCTGGGCCTCAAGTGGGTCACCGGGTTCCCCTCCAACCGCGCTCAGGGACGGCCGGCCATCCACGCCATGGTCGTCCTTAACGACCCCACGACGGGTGTCCCCACGGCCATCCTGGACGGCTCCCCCATCACCGCCCATCGGACCGCCGCGGTCAGCGGCGTGGCCCTGCGCCACTGGAGCCCACGCGTCACCGGGCGGCCCCTGCGAGCGGCCGTCCTTGGCGCCGGCGTACAGGCCCGGAGCCACCTGCCGGTCCTTGGCGCGGTGCTGCCGCGAGTCACGGTCGCGGTGCACGACCGCCACGCGGACCGGGCGGCTGCGATCGTGGGGGCGGCCGCGACCACGGCCGGCATCGGTGCGGCGAGCGTGGCCCGGTCGGCCGGTGATGCGGTCCGCGACGCCGACGTGGTGATCACGGGCATCTCGTTCGGCGCGACGCGCCAGACGATGGCTCCGGACGCCTTCCAGCCTCATGCCCTGATCGTGGCCATCGACTACGACATGTGCTGCGCGGCGGCGGTGGCCCGCGACGCCGACCTCTTCCTCGTGGACGAGCGGGCCCAGTTCCTGGCCGTCCAGGCCACGGGACCGTTCGCCGGCTACCCCGTGCCGCGCGCGACGATCGGCGAGGCGCTGGCCGCCGGCGCGGCTCGCCCACCGGGCCGCGTGCTCGTGACGCACCTCGGCGTCGGGCTCGCGGATGTCATCTTCGGCGCGGCCATCACCGCGCGTGCCCGCGAGCTTGGCCTCGGCACGGAGCTGGCGCGGTGAGACGACCCAGTCCACGGCCATCGCGCAAGATGTGCGGGCACGGAGGGCCCGGGTGTACCTGATCGGTCGACTGCTCAAGCTCCTGCTGGTCATCCTCGTGGTCGTGGTCGTCGCCGCCGGTGCCTTCGTGGGCTGGATCGGCGCGCGTGGCCTGCCCCAGCGGGACGGCACGGCATCGCTCCCCGGCCTGTCGGCTGACGTGACGGTCAAGCGGGACACGAACGGCATCGCCCAGATCTACGCCGGCACGCCGGCCGACCTGTTCGCTGCCGAGGGCTACGTCCATGCCCAGGAGCGCATGTGGCAGATGGACGTGTGGCGCCACATCAGCAGCGGCACCCTGTCCGAGCTGTTCGGCCAAAGTGAGCTTCAGACCGACGAGTTCATCCGCACGCTGGGCTGGCGCCAGTCGGCGCAGCGCGACTACGACGCCGCCGACGCGAGCACGAAGGCGATCCTCAAGGCGTACGCCAGCGGCGTGAATGCCTGGCTCAGCCAGCACCACGACCTTGGCCTGCCCTTCGTCATCAGCGGGTTCCTGGGCGCGGGCGGCGGCCTGAGCGGCTACCAGCCGGCACCGTGGACGCCGGTCGACACCCTGGCCTGGGTCAAGGTCGAGTCGTGGCAGCTGGGCGGCGACTACTCGAGCGAGGTCTTCGATCTCCTGCTGGCCAAGAAGGTTGACGCCAAGGCGGTCACCGAGCTGAGCCCCCCCTACGCCGCCGGTCGGCCGGTCATCGCCCCCACGGGCGCGCCGGGCGTGGGCGGCGCCGGCGCGAGTGGGTCGGTCGCGGTCCCAGGTCAGGCGGCCGACCCCTCGTCGGTCGCCATCGATCCGCAGGTGCTCGCACTGGCCGGCGATCCGACCTCGCTGCTGGGGCTCGAGCAGGCCTCGGATCGGATCGGTCAGCTGGCCGGCTTCGGGCCGGCCGACGCGATCCAGCGCAGCGACGGCATCGGCTCCAACGACTGGGTCGTCAGCGGCGCGCACACCGCGAGCGGATCGGCCCTGCTGGCCAACGATCCCCACCTGGGCTACTCGATGCCCTCGCTGTGGTACATGGTCGGCCTCCACTGCACGGTCGTGTCCAGCGCCTGCCCGTATGACGTGGCCGGCGTCTCGTTCCCCGGCGCGCCCGGCGTCGTCCTTGGCCACAACGCGCACATCGCGTGGGGCTTCACCAACGTCAACCCCGACGTGCAGGACCTCTTCACGGAGAAGGTCGACCCGGCCGACCCGACGCAGTACGAATACAAGGGCCAGATGCGGCCGTTCGCCACGCGCAAGGAGGTCATCAAGGTGGCCGGCGGCGATGCCGTCACGATCACCGTCCGCTCGACCGTGCACGGGCCGGTCGTCAGCGACGTCACCGACGACCTCAAGACGAGCAAGGATGGCGGCTCCGGGCTGGCCGGTGACGGGAGCGTCGTGTACGCCCTCGAGTGGACCTCCACGGCGGTCGTCGACACGACCCTGGAATCGCTCCTGAAGCTGGACGCCGCGACCGACTTCACCTCGTTCCGCGCCGCCCTGAAGCTCTACATCGCCCCGTCGCAGAACGTCGTCTATGCCGACACGGATGGCCACATCGGCTACCAGATGCCCGGCCTCGTGCCGATCCGTGCCGCCGGCACGGGCAACGGGCCGGTGCCCGGCTGGGATGGCTCCCACGACTGGACCGGCTACATCCCCTACGACGACCTGCCGCGCATCTACGACCCGCCGAGCGGAGTGATCGTGACCGCCAACAACGCGGTCGTGGATAGCGCCTACCCGCACTTCCTGGGCGACGAGTGGGACCCGGGCTACCGTGCCGCCCGCATCACGGCGCTCATCGGTACCGACCGCAAGCTGACCACCGACGACGTGAGCAAGATCCAGCTCGACGGCCAGACCGGCATCGCCACCGATCTGGTGCCGCGTCTGGGGTCGCCGACGCCCTCGACGGACGACGGGCGGACCGTCCTGGCCAAGATCCAAGGGTGGGCCTCGGCCGCCACCCCGTACGACTGCAGCCAGACGGACGCGTCCGTGGCCGGCACCGGCTGCACCGCCTTCAACGCGTTCGCCTACCACCTGCTGCGGGACGTCTTCGACCCGCGCCTTGGGGCGGGCACGGCCAGGACCGACATCGCGCGCCTGTTCGTGGGCTCCGACCGCTCGGCGATGACCCTCGTGGGTCTGCTGGGCAACGCAGGCAGCCGGTGGTGGGACGACCCATCCACGCCGGCGCACGAGACGGAGGCGCAGGTCATCGGGAAGGCGCTCGACCAGGCCGGTGCGGACCTGCGGGCCACGCTTGGCGACCCGGCCGGCTGGTCGTGGGGCGGGCTGCACACAGTGGCCTTCCAGGAGCAGACGCTGGGCACCTCCGGCATCGGCCCGCTGGAGTGGCTCTTCGATAAGGGGCCGTACCCCGACGGCGGCTCGGTGTACGCCGTCAACCAGCAGTTCTTCGACCTCTCGGCCGCCTACCCCGATCCGTACGCGGATGATCCGGCCACCAGCGGCGGCACGTTCGCCGACGTCTTCGCGGTCAAGGGCGGCCCGTCCTACCGCCTGGTGGCGGAGCCCGCCCAGTTCGACGGGGCGACGATCATCGACACCACGGGCCAGTCGGGGGTGCCCTTCGACGGGCACTACGGCGACCTCATCGACAGCTACCTGGCCGGCAAGACCGTCCCCCTGCCGTTCAGCAAGGCGGCTGTCGACGCGGCCACATCCCAGATCCTGACCCTGACGCCGTGACCGGGCCCACGCGCCCCATGGGCGTCCCGGACCCGCGCCCGGAACCGGTCGGCGAGCTGCCGGCCAGCAGCGACCTGCTGGTGGTCGGCGCCGGCGCGATGGGGTCCTGGACGGCCCACCGCGCCCGCGAGGGCGGCGGCCGGTCGGTGACCCTGCTTGACGCGTTCGGGGCGGGTCACTCGCGGGCCACGAGCGGCGACGAGACGCGCATCATCCGCGCCTCGCATGGCCCGGATCGGTTCTATACGCGCTGGTCGCGACGCGCCCGCGAGGCGTGGCTGGCGTACGGCCAGGCCTGGGGCGTGCCGCTCATGCTGCCGACCGGGACGCTCTGGTTCGCGGCCCAGGAAGACGGCTACGAGGCGCGATCGGCGGAGGCCCTGGCCGCGGAGGGCGTGCCGTTCGAGCGGGTCTCGCCCCAGGAGCTCGAGGCGCGCTGGCCGCAGATCTCGGGCAAGGGTCTCGCCTGGGCCCTCTACGAGCCAGAGGGCGGGACGCTGATGGCCCGCCTCGGCTGCCAGGCCGTGGTGCAGGCGTTCATGGATCTTGGCGGGCGCTACGGCGTGGCGGCCGTTCGCCCGGGGCGCTCGAAGGGTGGGCGGCTGCTCGACGTGGTCGGCGGGGCGGGCCGGCGCTGGTCGGCCCAGACGTTCGTGTTCGCCTGCGGCCCGTGGCTGCGCTGGCTCTTCCCCGAGCAACTGGAGCCGATCCTGCGCGTCACCAAGCAGGACGTGCTGTACATGGGGCCGGCTCGGGGTGACGCGCGCTTCCGGCCCGAGTCGATGCCCTCGTGGGTCGAGTACGCCCGGGCCTATTACGGCATCGGGGCGGTCAGCGATCGCGGCTTCAAGCTCGCCCCGGACCGCTACGGGCCGGTCTTTGACCCGACGGATGGCGAGCGCGTGGTGGACCCCGATGCGATCCGGCTGGCGCGCCTCTACCTAGCCGAGCGGTTCCCGTCGCTCGCGTCAGCGCCTGTCGTCGAGACCCGCGTCTGCCAGTACGAAACCACCCCCGACTCACACTTCATCATCGACCGCCTGCCCGGCTTCGAGAACGTGTGGATCGCCGGTGGCGGCTCCGGCCACGGCTACAAGCACGGCCCGCGCATCGGCGAGTACCTCGTCGCGCGCCTGGACGGCGCCGAGCTGGGGGCCCAGGACGGACCG
>DATBOX010000144.1:0-11863 GCA_036561685.1 Candidatus Limnocylindrales bacterium
CGGCGGTGCGCGCCAGCGTCCGCCGCATCGTCGACGCGATGGCCGACCTCCCGGCGTTCGTGCGCAGCGGCCGCGGCGACGTGCTCTACGCCAACCCGCTCTTCGAGGCGCTGTTCTCCGAGCTCTACCGCGACCCCGCGCGCCCGGTGAACACGGCGCGGTTCCTGTTCCTCGACCCACGGGCGCGCACGTTCTACCCGGACTGGGACACGATGGCGCTCGAGCTGGTCGCGGCGCTGCACGGCGAGGCCGGGCGCAACCCGTACGACCGCGGCCTGTCCGACCTAATCGGGCTGCTCTCGACGCGAACTGAGGAGTTCCGCGTCCAGTGGGCGCGCCACGACGTCCGGTTCCACCGCAGCGGCACCAAGCGGATGCACCACCCGCTCGTCGGCGACCTGACGCTCTCGTACGAGCGCCTCGAGCTCCCGGCCGACCCCGGCCTCGCGATCGTGACCTACTCGGCTGAGCCCGGGTCGCTGTCCGAAGACCGGCTGCGCGAACTCCGGGAGTGGAGCTCAACCCGCGCCCGCCTGGCCGCCGTCGAGGCGCAGGACGCGCCGCTGACCTGAGCGCACCGTCCGTCAGACGCGTCGCGCGACAAACCCTGGTTCGGACTGACATGGTCGCCGGGGCGTAGCACCCGGGGCGAATAGGAATCGACGCCCCACCGCCCGCACGCTTTTCCTCATGACGGCGCGCTGGTTCGATCCACACCGGCTCCCGGGTCCCCGGCCTGTTGCGACCCCGGGTACGCCCGCGCGGTCACCCGAGCTCGATGAGCGGTGACGACTCCGGCGTGGTCGGGATCACGCAGCGGGGGACTCCTCATGGAGATGCGCGACGACATCCGCGCGCTGCGCTCCGTTGTGGACTCCGTGGCCCGTGACCAGGCGCTCTCGGTCGAGCGCCGGGCGTCTATGCAGCGAGTGGCCGACACATCACCGCGCGGCTGGACTCGCACGAGAAGGCGATTCTCGACCTCCAGCGGTGGCGCGACGAGGCGGCCGGGGCGATCCGGCTCGCCCGGTGGGCGCTGGGCGCGAGCCTCCTCGCCTCGCTCCTGATCGTGCTCCAGATCGCCCCGCTCATCTCCCACGCCGTCAGCCCCCGCAGGCCTGCCTCATGAGCCGGCGCGGCGTCGTCGGACGGCATCGGCGCTGCGGGCCGCTTTCAGCGTTCGCCGACAGTCCAAACAATGTCGCTGGACCGGCGAGCTCCGCTCGACGATCTGATGGCAGCGAGCGCACTCCAGCAAGGCGACGCGAAGCCACTCGCGTGACCGCGTAAGGCGGGGGAGCGTGATCTGGTTTCTTGTCTCGCCTCGGGAACGCAGTAAGTGGCCGGCTACGGCCCGCCGGAGCCACTTTCCGCACGATTCGCGCCCGTGACATGGCGCTACGCACGCTCCGCCAAGCCCGACCGGGGATCTAGGCCGGAGCTGCATCGGCGATCCTGGCGAGGTCGAGTGCCTGCTTGATCGTCAGCCGGCGGCCCATCTCCGTCGCTCGGGCGACATCCACATCCGACAGTGATGCGCGTGCCTGCTCGACGAAGTCACGGCCCGGGTTCTCATCGGAGTAGATGACGACGATGCCCTCCTGATTGGCATAGACCTCGGCTGCAGCCGCGATCTGCACGGCACGGTCGGGTCGGAGCTCGGCCGCTTCGGTGGCCGCGAGCCCGATCAGGGAAAGACCCACTCCACGGACGCTCGCCACGTCGGTATGTGCCTGCACCGACCTGAAGAAGTAGCGACGCGCGAGCGCGATGTCGTCGTTCCGGAGGTGCGTCCAGGCGATCTCCGAGAGGATCCGGGCTTCCTCGCCGCGATCGCCTATCGCTTCGAACGCCTCGAGCGACTCTCCGTACAGGTCGATGGCAGCGCCCGGGTCGCCGCGACCGGAGGCCAACTCGGCGAGGCCGCCGAGTGACATGCCCATCCCCTCCCTGTCGCCGAGTCGCTGCTGGATCGCGAGGGCATCGGAGTACTTCGTCTGCGCCGCCCCGAGATCGCCTGCCAGCGCCTGGAACATGCCGTTGACGGTCAGGGCAAGCGCCTGGGTCCATGTGAGACCGAGCGCCCCGGCTCGCTCGGTGCTTTCCTTCGTCAGCGTGAGTCCCGCCTCGACGTCGGACCCGAGGACTGCGAGGGCCCGGCAGAGCCCGGCGAGGCACAGCTCGCGCCCGGCATCGAGCTCGGCCGCGATGCGATGCGCCTCGCCCCATTCGGCGGCCGACCGCTCGAACTGCCCCGACATCCAGGACCCGAGTCCCACTGTCAACAGCGCCCCCGCTCGCCCCACGGTGCGCGCGCCGGCCGGATCGACATCGAGGAAGGCTGTCGCGTACTCCCTTGAGCTGAGGTTCTTGCCGCGGATGTGCCAGTACATCCATAGATCACCGGTCAGCTGCAGGCCCTGTTCGAGCGCCGTCGTGTCTCCCCGCTTCGCGGACGCCAGGAGCGTGTCCAGCGCGGCCTGGAGATTGCCCTCCTCGGCGATCCCGCGTTCCACGGCGCCGACCTGGTCGGTGCCCTCGATGGTGTCGCGGATGTCACGCGCAACCGCTGCATACCGCTGGGCATGCCGCAGCGCGATCACGCCGGCCTCGCTGGAGTCCTCGAGGCGCTCCCGGGCATACTCACCGATCGTCTGGAGCATGCGGAGCCTGTCGCCTTGGCCATCCACCTGCACGAGCGCCTTGTCGACGAGGGACCCCAGCTCTTCGAGACTGGTCCCGCCCGGCTCTGCACAGACAGCCTCGACATCTGCGAGGGTGCACCCGCCGACGAACACGGCCATCCGCCGAAAGAGACGCTGTTCCGACTCCGCCAGCAGCGCGTGGCTCCAGTCGATGGTGGCGCGCAACGTCTGGTGCCGTTCGGCTGCGTCGCGCGGACCGGAAGTGAGCAGGATCAAGGCGTGGTCCAGCCGCTCGAGGAGCGCCTCCGGTGAGAGGATCCGCAGCCGTGCGGCAGCGAGCTCAAGTGCAAGGGGCAGACCGTCCAGGCGGCGGCACACCTCGGTGACGGCACCCGCGTTCTGCGGCGTCAGCGCGAAGCTGCTATTTGCGGCGCGGGCTCGCTCGACGAAGAGCGCGACGGCCGGGTAGTCGAGGAGCGACTCGGACGAGCCTGCGTCGGACGAGGATGGGAGTGCGAGCGGGGCAAGTGGAAACTCCCATTCCGCAGCGATCCTCAGGACGGTCCGGCTGGTGATCAAGATCCGGAGCCTTGGGCAGGTTGCCACAAGCCGCGCGATCTCCGGAGCAGCCGACACGATCTGCTCGAGGTTGTCCAGGAGCAGGAGCGCCTTCTTGTCACCGATCAGCGACGTGACACCGTCGCCGAGCGTCCGCTCTTCGGACTCCTTCACGTCCAGGGCAGCGGCGAGAGCAGGCATGAAGGCATCGGCCTCGAGGATGTCGGCCAGCGGGATGAACGCGACACCGTCCAGGAAGTCTGGGGCGAGCACGCGGCCAAGCTCGACCATGAAGCGCGTCTTCCCGACCCCACCCGGGCCGGTGATCGTGACCACCCGATGCTCTCGGACCGACGCGACGAGCAAGTCGAGCTCGGGGGCCCGACCGAGTAATGGTCCGACCGGCTCGGGGAGGTTGCCAGGCAAGCTGGCAAACCGCTCGCCCTTGCCCTCAAGTGCCCGCCGATCCGGCACGACGATGCCGTCAGCGGAAATGGCGAAGAGCTCCAGCGGACGACCGACGTTCTTGAGCCTGAACCGCCCCAGGCTGACGACGGCCACATCCCGCCGGTTCCTGAGATGGTCATATGCGGTGTCCGACAGCATCACCCCGCCGGGCACCGCGAATGACTCGATCCTGGACGCGATGTTCACCGCCTCACCGCTGAGCCGTTCACGCTCGACCGTCACTTCGCCGACGTGGATGCCGATCCGCACCGGGACATCGTTGACGGCGAGCTCACGCTGGATCTCGACTGCGGCCTGGACGGCCGCGAGCGCGCTCGGGAACATACTCATGCTGCCATCGCCGAGGCGCTGAACGATCGTCCCGCCGAAGGCCTGATGGTGACGGTCGACCGCCCGCCAGTACCGGTCACGCCTGTCGACGGCCTGGCGCTCGTCCGCCTGGATCAACGTGGTGTAGCCGACCATGTCGGTGAAGGCCACGGCAACGAGCCGGCGATCGAGCTCCTGCCTCACACGTTCTTCCTCGGCTCATGGGGCGGGCTGGACCGGGTGCGCACGAGGACCATAGCGCCTGCGAGACTCCATCGTCGAGGAGCGGTTCGCCGCATGACTGGGCGGCGACCGCGCCTTCGGCAGGTATGCGTATGCTCCCGTCGTCGCAACGGGACGTCACGGCGATGGTCGGCAGGCGCGGAGGACCAGACGATGCGGAAGATCACGGCGAACGTGTACATGACCCTGGACGGCCGCGGCGTCTTTCCGGAGTATCCGACGTCGGGTCAGCCTTCGACCGAGCCCAACCCGCTCTTTCGAAACATGTGGTACGACCGGTTCGACGACGTCACGACGGTCGTCATGGGCCGACGATCCTTTCTCGGGCATCAGCAGACGTGGAGCGAGAAGGCGCTCGATCCGGGCGAGCCCGCATGGCTCATCGACTATCGACGCTACCTGGACCGGGTCGAGAAGGTCTGCCTGTCGCACCGCCTCACGTCTTCCGACTGGGAGAACTCGCGGATCCTGAGTGGCGATCTCGCTGAGATCCTCGAGAAGGTGAAGGGCGAGGAGGGCGGGAACATCATCCTCGAGGGAGGTCCCGCCGTGGTCCGGGAATGCCTCCGCCGCAATCTCGCCGACGATTACTGGTTCTTCGTCATGCCCGTCGTTTACGGGAAGGGTCCGCGGTACTGGGGTCCGATGGACGGTCAGACGACGCTCGGTCTCATCGAGACGAAGCCGGGCAAGAACAAGGAGATCCTCCTCCACTACGAGGCGGTCCGGTAGAGCTCGTGCGTATCGCGGGACGCGGTCTGGTCGGGAGATGCCTGGTCACGCTGCTGGGTGTCGTCCTGATGGGGTGTTCGGCGCCGTCCTCGGCGTCGCCGCCGCAGCCGACCGGCTCTTCCGCAGCGGTCGGCATTCCGGCCGGCCGATCACCGGGAACCACCTCGTTCCCGAGCTCGTCTGCCTCGCCCGAGCCGGCGACGGCCCAGGCGTTGATCGAGGCGGCCCACGCTGCCGGCCAGATCGACCTGGTGACCTCGCTGAGCTATCGGGGCGAGGCGCTGTTCGGTCTGCCGGGGCTGCCGCCGGAGTTCGCGGGCGCGACGCCGGCCTTCGAGGACAACGGCCTGTTCGCGGCGATCCTGGACCTGCTGCCGACCCTCTCCCCGGCCGACCAGGCCCGCCTGAAGCCGTTCGTGGTGCGGCCCACCGATCCGGCCAGCATCTTCGCCGGCGGCGCGACGGCGGTCACCGGGAGTTCCGCCACCCTGGCGTCATACACCCGCCCCTCGGCTGGCCGTCCGATCACGAACGACATCAACGAGTGCCGCAACTGGGTCGACTCTGGGCCGGCGAGTCCGCACTTCAAGGTCTGGGCGTGCGTCAGCGCGAATGCGGCGGACGATCAGGCCGTCGTCAGCAGCGTGGCGGCGACGATGGACGACCTGTGGACCCGCATGACGCAGCCCGTTCCGAACGGCATGGGCGAGCCGATCCCGGATGGGCGAGGCCCCACCCCGGACCCGGAGTTCGGGGGCGACCAGCGGATCGACGTCTACGTCCTGACGCTGACCCAGTCCGTGTTCCGCGAGGGCGACCAGCGGTCCATCGACGCGGTGGCAGATGAGGTCCCGTCGGAACCGTTCACGGGCAACACCGCCAGTGGATTCATGCTCGTGAACCGTGGCCGTCTGGCGGACCCCGACTTCCGGAACGACCTCATCCACGAGTTCTTCCACATCCTCGAGATGGCCCACAACTACCGGGCCATGGTCAACAGTGCTGGGCAGCTCCAGTGGTTCGAGGACGCCAGCGCGACCTGGGCCGAGAGCTATTTCGGCGACAGCGCCCTCGTGCACGGCTGGTTCCACGACTTCCAGGCGAGCCCGCTGTCGCTCGCGTCGAGCGATGGGACGCACCCGCAGGCCGCCTACATCTGGCCGATCTTCATGCAGCAGGAGCTCGGCCCTGCCGCCATCTTCGCGACCTGGCAACGGATCGAGGGCGTCGGCAAGGCCGACTTCGCCGGGGTGAACGCCGTCATCGATGCCCAGCTGCCGTTCAAGGACCACTTCCGGGACTTCGCCGTGCGCAACCTGAACCGCGACATCCTGGGACAGGTCACCGTGCCGGGTCCAGAGAAGCGCTACCAGCAACTCGATCCCTCGATCCCCGACACGTACTGGCCGCCCATCGATGCCCGGTCGATCGACGCAGACGGCATGACGAGCTGGACCCCGACGTCCATGCCGGCCCTGACCGCCCGCTACCTCTACCTCGCCGGCTCCGCGCCGGGGCGCGACGTGACGCTCGACCTGAGCGGCCTCACGCCCTCCGACAGCCTGGATGCCGACGTGCTCGTGCACGTCAAGGACCACTGGGAGCGGCGCCAGGTCGACGGCACCCAGTTCACGTTCTGTCGGGACGTCCCGGCCGACGACATCGACCAGCTCTACCTGGTGGTCTCGAACCACTCGGACGACCCCTCGTCGGTCATCAGTGGCGCCGTCACCATCAAGGCCGAGCCGTGCGATGGCTGGCAGGGGACGATGTCGACGGAGGTCTCGTGGACGTATTCGCACGGCCAGCAGACGGGGCACGCCTCGACGTCGTTCACCGGGATCTGGGTCCAGGACGAGGACCCCGCGAAGTACATCGACTGCCTGCTGTCGGGTGCGGCCAGCCCGGAGCCCGGCACGGATTGCCCGCTCATCTACAAGCCCATCGGCACGATCGAGTGGTCGCTCGACGCGCATTGCATCAACGCGGCCGACGATCGATCTGGCAGCAAGGTGGCGGCGACGGGGTTCCCTGTGCCGGAGACCGACTGGCAGCAGCAGGCGCTGTACCTATTGAAGACAAGCGACGGCCAGCACTTCCAGTACTGGGGCGACGGGGAGCTGCCGCCGCTCCCCGGCTTCGCCGCCGAGTGCAACGCCGGCGACAACACGGCCGGGCCGGCGCCGCAGTTCTTCCCCATCCTCCAGGATGCCGCCACGCGACCGGCCACGACCAGCTCCTGCTTCGGGACCAGCTGGACGATCGACGCCACGGCGAGCTCGATCGCCGGGACGTGCCACTACCGGACGGCCGCCGGCGAATACGACCAGGTCTGGACGTGGAACCTCCAGAAGGTGGGCGACCCGACCAAGCCGCCGGGCTGAGCACGTCCCGCCGCGGGCAGTTACGTCTGCGACCGGTCTGCGACCTGTTTGCGACCGCCATCGCGCAGTCTCCGCGCTGACTGGCTTAGCAGCGAAAGAGGCGCGACATGAGCAGGCTCCCCGCAGCAAGGATCTGGCTGGCGACCCTGGCGGCCGCGGGCATGGTCGTATTGGCCGTCGCGGTGAGGCCCGCCACCGTCTGGGCGGCCGGGTCGCCCACCGCCACGACCCTCACGTCGTCGCAGGATCCGGCCCCGGCGTGCAGCCCGGTGAGCTTCACGGCCACGGTCTTCGGCGCCCTGTTCCCCGATTCGCCGGAAGGGGCTGTCACATTCTTTGACAACGGGGTCTTCATGGGCGTCGAGGTCATCACGCCCGATTTCGATCCCGACCCGGTGTTCGGCAAGCACGTCATCCCCACGAACCACAGCTCAGGCACGCTGACCGCCACCCTTTCGGGCGGCACCCACCTCATCACCACGTCCTACTTCGGCACGGACCTCTTCAGTCCCGGCGGGCCGCTGGTCCAGACGATCACGGCGGCCACCTCCAACACGACCCTGGACACGAGCGTCGACCCGTCGACCTTCGGGCAAACGGTCGAGTTCACGGCCGGCGTGTCGAGCGCATGCTCGGGCGGTGTCGCTGGTTCCGTGCAGTTCACGGCCGACGGTAGCCCCCTGGGCGGGCCGCAGTCTGTTGGTACCAGCGGTCAGGTCTCCGTCAGCACGTCCACGTTGGCCGTCGGGTCGCACGACATCGAGGCCACGTTCAGCAGCACCGACCCGGATGTGGCCGGTAGCAGCGCCTCGCTCACGAACCTCCTTCGCCCCGCCGGCCAGCTCGTCACCCCCGCCGCCACGACGACGATCGTGGCGTCATCCGCCGACCCATCCGAATTCGGGGCACCTGTCACCTTCACGGCGGCGACCACCGTCGACCCGCCCGGCGCCGGCAGCCCCACGGGCACCGTCCAGTTCCAGGACGACGGCGCGGACCTTGGTCCGCCGCAGGCGCTGGACGCGACCGGCCACGTCTCTTACACGACGTCCAGCCTCTCGGTCGGGTCGCACACGATCACGGCGACGTACACGAGTGACGGGCCCGACTTCGTCGGTAGCACCGGCAACCTGACGCAGGTCGTCGGCAAGGCCCGTACGACCCTCGTGTACGACGGCCAGACCACGGCCGACTTCCACGACCCGGCGATCCTCTCGGCCCGCTTGACCCGGACGGACGACGGCGCCCCGATCAGCGGCAAACCGATCGACTTCACCATGGCTGCCGAGTCGTGCGCCGGATCCACGGCGACCGATGGCGCGGCCGTCTGCGCGATCGTGCCCAGCGAGGCCGGTGGTGCCTACACGGTGTCGGCGGGCTTCGGCGGTGACGGCGACTACCTCGCCGCGGCCGTCAACCAGCCGTTCACGGTGACGCGCGAGGAGACAGCTACCCTGCTCACCGGCCCCACGGTGATCCTCCAGGGCCACCCCGTCACGCTCGGAGCACGCTTGCTGGAGGACGGGACCGTCCCCATCAGCGGTCGAACGCTGACGCTGACCCTGGGAACCGGGACGGCCAGCCAGTCCTGCACGACCGGCCTGACCGATGCCGGCGGCAACGCGAGTTGCACCATCGGCACCGTCGCCGTGGCCCTGGGCCCGGAGCCGGTCCAGGCGAGCTTCGACGGCGATCCCTACTACCTCCCCTCGACCGCGTCGGCATCGGTGATCGTCTTCGCCTTCCCCACCCGCGGCGTGTTCGTGGTCGGGAACCAGACGGTCGCCGGTGGCGCGTCGAGCCTGACGTTCTGGGGCGCGCAGTGGGCTCAGCGCAACAGCGTGACCGGTGGAGCGCCATCGTCGTTCAAGGGCTTCGGCGACGGGCTGAGCTCGGCGACACCGGTCTGTGGTGGGACCTGGACCGCCTCGCCGGGCAACAGCGGCTCGCCGGTGGCCAGCCTGCCCACCTACATGGGGGTGGCAGTGACCAGTTCCGTCTCGCAGTCAGGGAGCACGATCCGCGGGAACATCGTCAGCATCATCGTGGTGGTGCCGGACCCTGGCTACGGGCCGGACCCCGGGCATGCCGGGACGGGCATCGTCGTGGCCACGTATTGCTGACTTCGAGATCGACGCCTGCTCTCTTGGCCAGGCGAGGAGGCTAGCCGCTCCCCTCACGCCTGAGGTTGCGCCAGACTGCCAGCCATGACGGTCGGACGCTGGATCCTGCACGTCGATCTGGACCAGTTCCTGGCCGCGGTGGAGGTCCTGCGCCAGCCCGAGCTGCGTGGTCGACCCGTGGTGGTCGGTGGCCTGGGCGATCCGACCCAGTGGCGGGTGGTGGTCTCGACGGCGTCCTATGAAGCGCGCGCGTTCGGCATCCACTCGGGCATGCCGCTCCGGACGGCGGCGAGGCGATGCCCCGAGGCGGTCTTCCTGCCGGTCGATGCCCCGGCCTACTGGGCGGCGTCCGAGCAGGTCATGGCGACGCTGCGGACCTTCCCCGTCACGGTCGAGGTGCTGGGCTGGGACGAGGCCTTCCTGGCCGCCGAGACGGACGACCCGGCGCGCCTCGCGGCGGACGTCCAGGGCCAGGTGCTGGCGCGGACGGGTCTCGCCTGCTCCATCGGCATCGGCGGGAACAAGCTCCAGGCGAAGCAGGCGACCGGGTTCGCCAAACCGGCTGGTATCTACCAGCTGACCGACGCGAACTGGCTGGCCGTGATGGGCGACCGCCCGACTTCGGCCGTCTGGGGCATCGGCGACCGCACCGCTGCGAAGCTCAAGGGCGTCGGGATCGGGTCCGTGGCCCAGCTCGCGTCAGCCGACTGGCGGATGCTGGCCGGCACCTTCGGGCCGACGATCGGGCCCAGTCTGAAGGCGATGGGCATGGGGCTGGGGCCGACCGAGGTCAGCGCGGAACCCTACATCCCGCGCTCCCGCAGCCACGAGACGACGTTCCCGCAGGACCTCACCGACCGCGCCGCGATCGAGACCGCGGTCACGGGCCTTGCTCGTGAGCTGGCCCAGGATGCCGCGACGACACAGCGGCCGGTGATCCGCGTCGCGGTCAAGGTTCGCTACGCCTCGTTCTTCACGCGGACCAGCGCCATGAAGCTGCCGACCGGCGCGACCGATGACCACGAGGTCATCGAGCAGGCCGCCCTCGACGTACTCGAGCGCTTCGACCTCTCCCGCCCCGTGCGGCTGCTCGGGGTCCGCGTGGAATACGAGCGCCGCGAGTGAACCTGCGGAACTCATGCCGTAGCCTTGCCCCGTGAGCCTGGAAGCCGAGGAGTCGAACCGGCGCCTGCTGCGCGCACGCGATGCCATGGACCGCGCGTACGCGGAGCCGCTCGACGTCGCCGCCGTAGCCGCGGTCGCATGTGTCTCGGAGGCACACTTCAGCCGCTGCTTCCGCGCCACGTTCGGCGAGACGCCCCACCGGTACCTCCAACGCCGACGAGTGGAACGCTCGATGTTCCTGCTGCGGGAGACCGATCGCAGCGTGACCGACATCTGCCTCGACGTCGGGTTCACCAGCCTGGGGACCTTCAGCCGCACGTTCCGCCAGATCGTGGGCGAGTCGCCTTCCGCCTACCGTTCAGGGCACGGTCCGATCGTTGCACCGCACTGCGTGCAGCTGGCGGCGATGCGACCGGCCGCCTGGGAGACGGCCGGATCGAGCAGTTTCGGAGAAGCGTTCGCGGCGGGCGAGCCATAGGGTAGGTGGCGTTCCGTCCCACCGCGCAGAGGAGAGCCAACGCCGTGATCACCATGCTGAACGTCGCCTCCATCTATGTCCTCGACAAGGACGAGGCGCTCGACTTCTACGTCAACAAGCTGGGCCTCGAAAAGGGCAACGACGTCCGCCAGGGCGACTATCGCTGGCTGACGATCCGGGTCCCCGGCGAAGCGGGCGCCACCGAGGTCTCGCTGGAGCAGCCCGGCCCGCCGCTGCACGACCCGGCCACCGCCGCCCAGCTCCGCGAGCTCATCACGAAGGGTGCGCTCGGCGGGCTCGTCTTCATCACCGACGATGCTCGCGGCCTCTACGAGACGCTCAAGGAGCGTGGCGTCACCGATTTCACCCAGGAGCCCACCGATCACTTCTACGGCACGGACATGGGCCTGCGAGATCCGTTCGGCAACCCGATCAGGATCCTCCAGCAGGGCAGGAAGGCAGCGAAGGCGACGGCCTGACGGGCCGACCGCTGACGCCGTCCACGCGAAGCGAGGAGAACGTCATATGCCAACCAAGTCAGGACCCGCCAACGTGTGGAGCGAGGACGAGCGCTCCGCCATGAAAGCAGGCGCCCGTGAGCGGAAGGTTGCCTCCGGCCGCAGCCCGGCCGATGAACGCGCCGCCGGCCTCAAGGATCTCCAGGACGCCATCGCCAAGATGCCGCCCGACGACCGCACGATGGCCGAGCGCGTCCATCGGGTCGTCTCCGCCGCCGTTCCGGCGCTGGTCCCCAAGACGTACTACGGCATGCCGGCATACGCCACGGAAGGCAAGAAC
>DATBOX010000145.1:0-2049 GCA_036561685.1 Candidatus Limnocylindrales bacterium
GACGACATCCGCAAGATGCTCGAGGTCAACGTCCTGGGCACCGCGCTCGGCATCAAGCACGCCCTCCGCGCCATGCGTCCCGGCGGCCCGGCCGGCCGAGGCGGCGCCGTGGTCAACATCTCCTCGGTCGCCGCCACCATCGCCTTCCCCGGCATCGCGGTCTACTCGGCGACGAAGTCCGCGGTCGACCGGCTGACCAAGGTAGCGGCCATGGAGTCCGGCAAGCTCGGCTACGCGGTCCGGGTGAACTGCGTTTACCCCGGCCTGGTCCCGACCGAGATGGGCAACCAGCTCGCCCAGGACATGGTGACGCTCGGGTTGTTCCCGAGCGTGGAAGAGTGCGTCGGTGCCGTGATCGGGCTCACCCCGCACGGCCGCCTCGGCGAGGTCTCGGACATGGCCGACGCCGTGGTCTTCCTCGCCTCGGACGCGTCCCGTTTCATCACCGGCGCCGGGCTGCCCGTCGACGGCGGCATGGGCATGTAAGCCACACGGAGAGGACACCACACATGAGCAAGCCCGTCATCGTCTACGGCGCCTCCGGCTACACCGGCCGCCTGGTCTGCGAGTACCTGCGCGAGTACAACGTCCCGTTCGTCGCGGCCGGCCGGGACAAGGCCCGCATCGCCGAGGCCATGGACAAGGTTCCCGGCATCGACACCGTCGAGCATGAGATCGTCGAGGTCGCGCACGACGTCGAGCCCCTGACCGAGCTCTTCGACGGCGCGCAGGTCGTCCTTAACACCGTCGGCCCGTTCGCCCAGTACGGCCGCGAGGTCGTCGAGGCCTGCATCAATACCGGCTGCCACTACCTGGACACCACGGGGGAGCAGGACTGGCTGATCGTATGCGACGAGGAGTACGGCGAGCGGATGGCGGCCAAGGGCCTGCTGCTGGCGCCGGGCATCGCCCAGATGTACACCACCAGCGAGATCGCGGCCCAGCTCTGCCTGGAGAAGCCCGGCGTGGACACGCTGGACATCCTGGTCTTCTGGAAGGGCACGCCGACCGTCGCCTCCACCCGGACCATCCTGGTCAACGCCTGCCTGTCGAAGGCGTACTACCTGGAGCAGAACCAGTACGCGGAATGGCCCGCCGACGCCGGCCTGTACGACGTGGCGATCCCCGGGCAGCATGAGATCGGCCTGGCCCTGCCGTGGGGCGGCATGTCCCATCCGGTGTGGTTCAAGCACGACCCGCGGGTGGCCAACGTCAAGGCGCTGGGCGGCGTGTTCAACCGCCCCCTCATGCTCGGCGTCCCGCAGATCGTCAAGGGCGTCCTGGCGCAGATCGAGGGCCTGCCGGACAGCGAGAAGCTCCGGGTAATCAACGAGCAGGCGGCCGCCGTCATGAATCAGATGCCGCCGCGCGAGGCCACCCGGGTCAACACCTCGCTGGACTCGGTACACGCGTCCGGGTCGCTGGGCCGTGCGCACTGCGTGATTCACGGCAACTCCAACTACAAGCAGACCGGCCTGATGCAGGCGTACGGGGCATACTCGCTGCTCCAGCAGCCGCCCAGGCGGGTCGGCTTCGCCTCCGGCTGCCAGGCCTTCGGCCACCGCGAGCTGCTCGGCGCGATGCGCAGCTTCGGCCTGGTCATGGAGCCGAACCTCACCGTCCACCACTAGGGGGCGAGCAAGCGTGCGCCTGACCGAATTCCTCGACAAGGGTGCCTCTCTCGGTGTCCAGGCACCCTGCCTGACGATGGCCGGGCGCACGCTCTCCTACTTCGACGTCCAGCGGCTGTCCTGGCGGGTCGCCCGCGCGCTGGACCGCAGCGGGATCGCGCCCGGCGATAAGGTCGCGATCTTGTCGGCGAACGACCCGGTCGCGTTTGGCTGCGTGTTCGGCATCTCCCGGGCGGGCGCGGTGTGGTGCCCGGTCAACCCGCGCAACGAGGCGGCCGAGAACCGCGACCTGCTCGACTTCTTCGACTGCACGTGCCTGATCTTCCAGGCCGCCTTCGCCCCGCTGGTGGCCAAGATCCTGCCCGACCTGCCGAAGCTCACCACGCTGGTCTGCCTCGACGGGGAGCCCCCGAACGCC
>DATBOX010000146.1:0-6916 GCA_036561685.1 Candidatus Limnocylindrales bacterium
CGATGATTCCGCTCGACGGCTATGAACTGATCCTCGGCAGCAGCCTCGACGCGCAGTTCGGGCCGGTGCTCCTTTTCGGCGCGGGCGGACAACTGGTGGAAGTGCTGAAAGACAGCGCGCTCGGCCTGCCGCCGCTGACCACAACCCTGGCCCGCCGGCTGATGGAACAGACCCACATCTTCACAGCCCTGCAAGGCGTGCGCGGCCGGCCGCCGGTGGATCTCGCCGCGCTTGACGCTCTGCTCGTCCGCTTCAGCCAGCTCATTGTCGAGCAGCCCTGGATCAAGGAACTCGACATCAACCCGCTGCTGGCCTCGCCGGAGCGGCTGCTGGCCCTGGACGCGCGCGTCGTCCTGCACGACACGACCGTCGCCGAGGCCGACCTCCCGCGCCTTGCGATCCGACCCTACCCGCGCCAGTACGAGCAGCCGTGGACCGCGCCCGACGGCGCGTCGGTCCTCATCAGGCCCATCCGGCCCGAGGACGAGCCGGCCATGGTGCAGTTCCACGCCGAGCTGACCGAGGAGACCGTCTACTCGCGCTACTTCGAGCATCTGGGCCTCTCCCAGCGCACGGCCCACGAACGCCTCACGCGCATCTGCTTCAACGACTACGACCGCGAGATCGCCCTCGTGGCCGAGGAGCCGGACGCCGAGGGCGGTCCGCGCATCGTCGCCGTGGGCCGGCTCTCCAAGGAGCATGCCCGCCCGACAGCCGAATTCGCCGTCCTCGTGGCCGACCGCTGGCAGCGCCACGGCCTGGGCGCGGAGCTGCTCCGCCGCCTGGTGGCCATCGGCCGCGACGAGGGCCTGGAGCGCCTCTACGCGGAGATGCTGGCGGGCAACATGGCCATGCGCCACACCGCTGAGGCGGCCGGTTTCACGATCGTCGAGGACGCACCGGCGTCGACCGTCCGGGCGGAGCTGACCCTCAGCCGCTAGCGCTGGATGTCGCGCCTCGTCACGCCCCAGGCACCGAGCGCGATGCCGCCGATCCCGATCACGAGGCAGGCGACGATACCCGCCACGTCCCACTGGCCGATCATCGGTTGCCCGAGGTGCGCCGTGAGCGCGAGCTGGTGGAGCCAGTCGGGCAGCTTGAGCGGCGGCGCCAGGAGGTCGATCAGGTAGGTGACCACCACGATGAGGGCGGCGATCTCGGCAGCGACCGAGGTCCGCCACAACCCGCCGATAGCGACGCCCACCCCGACGATGGCGAAGGCGTACAGGCCCATCGCCGCGGTGCCCACGATCGCAGTGTTCGCCGCCAGGCCGGAGCCGGCCGCGCCGGCCGCGATGCCGGCCGCGAAGAGCGCGGTCATGACCCCGACCGCCAGGAGCGAGGCGATACCGCCGGCGACCACCCAACGGGCGCGACCCACCGGCGTGGTGAGGACCGTCTCGAGACGGCCCGCGGTCTCGTCGGAGGCCCAGCGGGACACGAACGTGGTGGCGGCGAAGCCCGCCGCGATATAGAAGAGCACCAGATACAGCTGCAGGAAACCGCTGGCCTGGCCGAGGTCGAAGGTCGGGAAGACCGCGCGGAAGGTCGTCAGTAGGTCCGGGCTGGCGGCGATCTGGTCGGCCATGGGCTTCACGATCGAGGTCAGCAACGCCCCGAAGAGGAACAGCCCGATGCCCCAGGAAAGGGCCCGCGGCAGCTCGTCGCCGAAGGCCCGGCTGACGGGCCCGCGGACGCCCAGGACCACCCCGGGTGTCTTCGGGAGGGACAGACCGGCCGTGATCCCGAGGTCACGCCGCTGGAACAGCTCGACCCCGATGACCAGGAAGACCACACCCACGATCCCCACGAGGGCCAGGCCGCCCCAGTCGTAGAGGCCGACCAGGGGGATGTGGTCGGCGGTCCAGTGGAATGGCGACACCGCGTCGAGCGGGCCGCCGACGTCGAGACCGCTCACCACCCACAGGAGGACCATCACGATGGCCGACACGCCGGCCGCCCCGCCGCGACCGAGGATCGGGGCAAGGGCCAGGGCCAGGCCACCGAAGCACAGCGCGGTGAAGCCGATCAGGAGCACGAAGCCGAGGGCCTCGACCGGCGAGATCTGGTCGCCCAGGCTCGCATCGCCGAACGCGGTGGAGCTGACCACGAGCATCACCGCCGTGAAGGCCAGCGCGAGGCACACCATGGTGAGGTGGGCAGCCAGCTTTTCCAGCGCGATGCGCCGCTTGCCAAAGGGGGCCGCGGCGACGAAGTCGAGGCTGCCCCGGGCGGCCTCGCCGGCGAGCGTCCCCGATAGGGCGAGGATCGACCACAGGGCGGTGCCCAGGATGAACAGCGACCCGTATTTCCAGGTCAGGTAGCCGCCGAGGGTGCCCAGCTTCGGACCCATCAGCGTCGCGTTGCCGAACAGGTTGACCATCGAGGCGGGCATGCCGCCGATGAGGCTGTTGATCTCGAGGCGCGCGGCCGGCGACGGAAAGACCGTGCCGATGGCCGCGGGGAGCGCGACGGAGAGCCCGCCGAGCAGGCCGGCGGCGATGATGAAGGCGAGCCGCGAGTCGCGGATCGTCTTGCCGTAGATGCTGCCGAAGCCGTAGAGACGGCGCCGCAGCGGGATCGGGGGAAACGGCGGCGCCGCGACGCGCGACGGCGTTCCGGCGCTGGCGGTCATGGCTGCTTCACCTCGACGGCCTCACGCCCGTACTGGGCCAGGAACGTCTCTTCCAGGCTCGGCTCACGGGACACGAAATCCAGGAGTTCGTACCTGGCGGCGGCCTGGACGACCGGCGTGATCGGCCCGGCCACGCGCAGGCGCAGCACGTGGTCGTCGGCGATGACGTCGCTGACGCCCGGCAGGTGGTCGAAGTCGGACGCGGGCACGGTCCCGGCGAAGCGCAGCTCCACCTGGTGGTGGGCCAGGTCGCGGAGGCCCTCGACCGTGTCGAGCTGCACGATGCGGCCCTCACGGATGATGGCCACCCGGGCGGCGCTCTTCTCGACCTCGGACAGGATGTGGGAGGAGAGGAATACCGTCGCCCCGTCGGTCGTCGTCTCGTGCAGCGTGGCGAAGAACGTCTGCTGGACGAGCGGATCGAGCCCGGAGGTGGGTTCGTCCAGGATCAGCAGCTCGGGGCGGTGCTGCAGGGCGATGATCACGCCGACCTTCTGCTTGTTGCCCTTGGAGTACTCGCGGAAGCGACGGCTCGGGTCGAGGTCGAAGCGTTCGATGAGGGACGCCTGGTAGGCGCGATCCACGCCGCCGCGGAGGTTCGCGAAGTACTCGAGCGTCTGCCCGCCGGTCAATCGGTCGTACAGGGTGAACTCACCCGGGATATAGCCGATGCGGCGGTGGATGGCGACCGGGTCGGCGGAACTCTCGATGCCGAACACCCGGGCGTGCCCGGAGGTAGGGCGGATGAGGTCCAGAAGGAGTCGGATCGTCGTCGTTTTGCCCGCCCCGTTGGGGCCGAGGAAGCCGAAGACCTCGCCCTCCTGGACCGCCAGGTCGACCTCGATGATCCCCCGGTGCGACCCATAGGACTTGGTCAGTCGCTCGGCTTCGATGACGGCGGTCATGGATGCTCCTTTCGCAGGGCTGGGAGTCAGGCGAACCAGTAAGTGACCGTCGCCTGATCGACGATCGGCCACGACATGGGGGGGAGGCCAAGGATCCGCTCGAAGGCGTCGGCGTAGGCCTTGAGCGTGCAGGTCACGCGTTCCAGGGAGACCGTCCCGTCGCGCCGTCCCAGGAACAGGTGGATCGCCGCGTCATTGAGGCCCAGCACCAGCGCGGTGAAGACGCTCGCCGTGCCCTCCGCGGAGGCGAGCGAGAACTCCCCATCGGCCACCCCCTGGTGGAGGATGTCGAGGAGCAGCGGCGTCAGGCGCTGACCCACGGCGGCCCGCATCCGCTCGATCACGATGGAGTTCTCGGCGGAGTACCACGTCCGCATCAGCGCCTCGACGGCCGCCGGCTGGAGCTCGGGCCGTTCGCCCTTCCAGCGGGCGATGCCCGAGAAGACGCCCTGCAGCTTCTGCAGCGCACTCAGGCCGGGATCGGCGACGACCGGCGCGACGACGCTCGCCGCCGTCTCCACCATACGGTCGATGACGGCCGCCAGCAGCGCCCCCTTGGAGTTGAAGTAGTGGAAGAACGCGCCCTTCGACGTGCCGACCCCGTCGATGACGTCCTGGATGCTCAACTGCTCGTAGCCCCGCGTCTGGATCAGACGGATGGCCTCATCGACATAGGCGGCACGACGCACGGCGTGAGCGACGGGATCGACTGAGCGGACCATGACCGCGCAATCATAAACCGACCGCCGGATTACCACAGGGTCGGACAGACCGGCGACGCGGGACCTTCGGCACGGCGCGCGGCGAGGTCGTCGAGGGCCTCAGGCGACCTCGCTCAGGCCGGCCTTCCGAGGGCGCAGGGTGTGCTCCACGAAGCGATGGACCGCCGCCCCGACCTCGCGTCGCGTATGGCGGTAGGCGGCGAGACGATCCACCGGCGTGCCCTCGACGGCGGCCGGGTCGGTGATGCCCCAGTGGATGGTGGCCGTGCCCGGCTCGAGCGACGGGCAGGCGTCCTGCGCCTCACGGCACATCGTGATGACGTAGTCGAACGGCTGGTCGCGGACCTCGTCGACCGACTTGCTGCGGGCCGACCCCCACTCGATGCCGACCTCGTGGAGGACCTGGACCGTCAGGCGGTAGATGGGCCGGGGCGCGGTCCCGGCGCTGATGGCGTCGAACCAGTCACCAGCCTCGTGCTTGAGGAGCGCTTCGGCCAGCTGGCTGCGCGTGGCATTGTCCGTGCCGACGAACAGGACACGGACGGTTGCTGCGCGCGCCATGGTTCGATCTCCTGACTTCACCCGCGGGGCGCCTGGATCTCAGGCGTGCCCTTCCTCGGCGTCGGCCTCGGCCTTCGTCCGGTGGATCGTGCCGGGCGCGTGCTCCGGTGGTGCATAGACCGTGTAGAGCTTCAGATCGACCGAACCCGTGTTGACGAAGTTGTGCCGAGTGCCCGCCGGGACGTGGACGAGGCGGCCGGGTGACACGTGGCTGCGTTCGCCGTCGAGGACCGCGGCACCCTCTCCGGTGACGAAGACGAGGATCTGGTCGACATCAGTATGGACCTCCTCGCCGATCTCGCCCGCGGGGGGGATACACATCACCACCACCTGAGCGTGCGGGCCGGTGGAGAGGACCTTGCGGAAGTAGACGTTCTCGACGGCGAGATCGAGGATGTTCTCGTTGAACGGCTTCGTGTCCTTGGGCGTAGCGAGTGGCATGGCGGCCTCCTTGGAGGCGAGTGTGCCAGCCGCCGGCCGCCCGTCGCCAGAGCCGAACGGCCCTTCGTGCTCGTCACGGCTGTAAGCTGGGCCCAGGAGGGAACGGATGCCCTGTTGTGCGCTGGCGGTGCTCGGGCTGATCGGCCCCCGGGCCCTCATCGTGTTCTGGTGGCTGATCGACGCGTCGCACTGGAGCGCCGTCTTCGGCAGCCTGATCCTGCCGCTGCTGGGTTTCCTGTTCCTGCCCTGGACGACGCTGGCCTACGTACTGGTCTGGTCGACCGACGGGCTCAGCCCGTTCGCCTGGCTGATCGTCGCCCTGGCCTTCCTGGCCGACATCGGCTTCTACGGCGGCGGCGCCTTCCGCAACCGCTATCGACGGTCGAGCTAGCGCCCTTCCCGGTCAGTTCGAGGCGGCCGGGCTCGCACCGGCGGCCGTCGCGGACGGCACGATCACGATCGCCAGGCCCTGCCAGCCCCCGCTCACCTGCTGCGACACGACGATGACGTCCGC
Organism: Candidatus Limnocylindrales bacterium; assembly: GCA_036561685.1. Taxonomy (GTDB): domain Bacteria; phylum Chloroflexota; class Limnocylindria; order Limnocylindrales; family CSP1-4; genus DASPUH01. The sequence goes on from DATBOX010000146.1 coordinate 5,779, forward strand.
GCCGGTCGTGATGGTGGCCAGGGTGGCGGCGGCACCCTTCGTGCGTACCCGTGTCGCCGAGCTGAGCATGAACGAGACGGTCGCCTCACCGGTCTCGGTGATGGTCATGCTCGTGGCGCTCACCGAGCCCACCTTGCCGTGATCCAGGGCGTACGTCTGGATGCCCTTGTTGGGCAGGTCCAGCGTGGCCTGGGCGTGGATCAGCGTCCGCGCCAGGCGCGCCAGACCGCCGCGCAGGCCCAGGATGGCGCTGACCCGCGCCGCCGGGCCGGATGCGTCGGTGGCGACCGTGCCGGCCGATGAGGGATCAAGGGCGAAGCCGGCCGCAGCAACGGCGGCATCGAAGTCCTGGGCGTCGATCTGGCCGGCCGCAGCCGTCGCGTCGGCCGCCCTGGCCGGCGCGCTGCTCGTGCCGACGAGGAAGCCGGCGGCCGCGCCGCCAAGGACCAGGAGGAGCGCGAGGACGAGGGTCACATGGGTCCGTGTGAGACGCATGGCAAGCACCCGTGGTGACGGCGAAGGCCCGATGGGACCTACGCTGGCGCCCTCACCCGCCGTTTCGCAACGGATGCGTGTAAGGGCTGCGTAAGAAGGTGGAAATGAGGCGGCCCGGCGCGCTATCGTTGGCGGCCGGGGGCAGACCAGACACGCACGAGGGCCCACGCATGCCTCCGCTGGCCGCGATCTTCCTGTTTCTGCACGTCGGTGGCGCGATCATCGCCTTCGGACCCACGTTCACCTTCCCGGTGCTCGGCCGGGTGGCCGCGCGCGAGCCCCGCTTCGGGCCGGCCATCATCCACGCCAACATCGCCATCGAGAAGGGCCTCGTCATCCCCGTCGGCCTCTTCCAGGCCGTGAGCGGCCTCGGTCTGATCCTCACGCTGGGGATCAGCCCGTTCGACAGCCAGTTCCACTGGCTGCTGGCGGGCATCATCCTCTACATCCTGGCCTTCACCATCGTCTTCACGGTCGTCTACCCGAATGGCGAGAAGCTGCTCCACATGGTGCAGTCCGCTCCCGCCGGCCCGCCGCCGGCGGGCGCCCCGGCCGGGCCGCCGCCAGCCATGGTGGCGCTGATCAAGCGCTCACAGCAGACGGGCATGGTCCTGCTGACGCTGCTCGTGCTGATCATCTTCTG
>DATBOX010000147.1:0-1904 GCA_036561685.1 Candidatus Limnocylindrales bacterium
CCCGGGATGACCGCCAACTCGGCATGCGGGATGGCGTGCAACATCGCCGCGGCGTGCTCCACTGTGAGGTCGTCGTGGTCGCCCACAAGGAGCAGCGTCGGCATCGTCAGGGCCTGGAGATCGGCCAGCGCATGGTGGGGCTCCGTCCGCCACACCTTGGCCAGCTTCTCGAACACGATCGGGAAGTGCTCGGGCCCGTCGGGGGAGAGGCGGTCGTAGGCTTTGCGGACGAACGGGGCCAGGCTGTCGGGCGTGAGGTGCTCGTTGCCCTCTCGAGTCTCCGCGGTATAGCCCTCGGCGTTGGCCGCCGTCCCGACGAGGACCAGCCGGCGGACCAGGTCGGGTCGGGCCAGGGCCAGCTCCATGGCGACATACCCGCCGTCGCTCCAGCCCACGATATGGGCCGGCCCGATCGCCAGCGCCTCCATGAAGGCGATCGTGTCGCGGGCCATGAGGCCGAAACCCATCGGCCCTTCGACGTCGGCGGTCCGGCCGTGGCCGCGGCGCTCGGGCAGGTACACGCGATACCGCTCCGCGAACACGGGCGCCTGGCCGCGCCACGTTTCGATCGTGGCGAAGCCGCCGTGCAGGAGGATCAGTGGCTCGCCTGAACCCCGGACCTCGTAGTAGGTGCGCACGCCGCCGGCATCGACGTAGCCGCCGCGCGCACGCGTCTCGTCACTCACGGCGGCGACGGTAGCGCATGTCGCTCAGCCGTGGCTCGCCTCGAAGGCTCGCTGCTCGTCGATCGTCCGTTCGGCGAGCGGGTCTGCCTCCAGGCGGTCGTCCGGGATCGGCGCGCCACTGACCACCGATCGACCGTAAGTATCCGCCGCGAGGCGCTCCTCGGCGCGGCCCACCGCGGCGAGCTGCTGCCGAAGGGCATCGACCAGCGCCATGTCCACGCCCTCCATCTGGAGGTCGGTGCCCTCTTCGTAGGCCTCGCCGGTTTGTTGGCGCTCGAGCGGGCCGGTGGCCCGGACATCTCCGGTCAGCTCGCGAAGCGCCGCCTGGATACGCGCCCGCTCGCCCGCGACGAGCTCCCGCGCTCGCGATTCGTTCATCCCGTCCTCCTCGACATGGCAAGTCTGTCGGCTGTTCGCTAGAGCATGCTCCACACGGGCAACGTGAGGGCCGAGCAGTTCAGTCCATTCGGCACTGGCGCGGGGTGCTGCTTCATCCGAATCTGACCGAAGGGCTGGGGGCGCCTGACGCGCGGTTCCCCGGCCCCGCCCGTCAGCGGCGCGCCCCATGGCGGAGGCCACAGGATGACGCAGACCCCGATGCGACTTGCTGGTGGCGCGCTCCGCGGTGTGGCGATGGTGTGCGCGATCGTCCTCGCCACCTCGTCGGCTTGCACCGGCGTGCCGAGTCAGTCGGCCACCCCAAGCACCTCGTCGCCGCCGCCGATCGCCAGTCCGACCACCGTGCCGACTCAGCCCGCCGCCTCGCCGGCGATCGGCCTCCTGATCTCGGACGTGGCGCGCGCGACGGCCGATCCGACCCAGGCGGCGACCGCGGCGTCGGCCATCAACGCCTTTGGCCTGGAGCTCTTCCGCGTGACAGCCGGCGAGCAAGGGAACAAGAACGTCGTCATCTCGCCCGCCAGCATCGCCCTGGCCCTCTCGATGGCCCAACTGGGGGCCAGGGGCCCGACGGCCGACCAGATGGATGCGGTCCTCCACAGCCTCGTGGCGGCGGGTGAGGTCGGCCCGATCGACTCGCTCGACCAGACCCTGGCCTCCCGGACCGGGACCTTCAAGGACGCCCAGGGCGGCGATCACCAGGTCGTGCTCAAGATCGCCAATGCGCCCTTCGGCCAGCGTGATCTGGCGATCGAACCGGCGTACCTGGACGCGCTCGCCCGTGGCTTCGGGGCCGGCCTGCAGGTCGTGGACTACAAG
>DATBOX010000148.1:0-14827 GCA_036561685.1 Candidatus Limnocylindrales bacterium
CAGCCACTTGACCATCTTGAAGCCGAGTTCCGTCTCCACGCGGAGGCGCAGCGGCGCACCGTAAGGGATCGGCAACGGCTGGCCGTTCATCTCATGGGCCAGGATCGTCTGCGGATGGCGGGCCAGACCGATCTGGAGCGACTCGTAGAACGGGCGGCCGGCCATGTCCAGCTGGTACGAGTGGAAGATGAGGTAGCGGGCACCCGGTAACGGGCGGCAGGCGTCGAGGATGGCGCCAAGCGGCACCCCGCCCCACTCGGCGATGCCGGACCAGCCCTGGATGCAGTGGTGCTTGGTGATCTGGGTCCGGGCGGGCATGCGGTGCAGGTCGGCGAGCGTCAGGTCCAGCGGCGCCTCCACCAGCCCATCGACCACGAGGTGCCAGGCGGCGAAGCCATCGCCGGCGAGGCGGCGATACTCGTCCGTCTCGGGCGGCGTGCCGTTGACCAGGAATTGCGGGGAGATGGCAGTGGCGGGGTAGTGCTGGCGGGAACGGGTGCGCACGGCCAGGGCGCGCATCGTCGGGCGGATGATTCGCCCCAGGGCGTGTTGCACCGTCCGCGGCCAGCGCCGTGAGCCCCACGACGTGACGGCATACGTGGCAAGGATGGCGGCGATCAGGCTGAGCCCGATGATCACCGCGACCCCCTGGTCGGTCTCGTGCTGGCCCAGGACGATGTCGCCCATGTTCTTGGAGAAGCCGGTCACGACGACCATGAAGGTGTGCATGACGATGAACAAGATGAACGCCAGCAGGCCCAGGAAATGCAGGCTGCGCGCGCCCTGGCGGCCGCCGAAGAGTCGCGCGTAGCGCGGGAACTGGGCCTCGACGCCAGGGGACTGGGCCGCGCCCGTCAGGATCAGGAACGGCGCCAGCAGGAAGACCACGCCGGCGTAGGCCAGCTGTTGCAGCGCGTCGTAGGGTGAGCCCGCTGCGGGCGGGGGCTGGTGGAGGCTCAGGTACGTCAGCAATGTCTGCCAGGCACCGGGGATGATCGACCAGGACGTGGGGATGAGCCGCTGCCATTCGCCCGTGGCGAAGAGGAGCACCACGTAGACCACGCCGTTGAGGACCCAGAAGAGCGCCGCCGAGAAGTGCCAATGACGCCCGAGCCCCAGGTTGTTGCCGCCCGGCTGGCCCAGCCACGCCGAGACGTCCCGCTCCTGCTCGAGCGCGGTCCAGGGTCGATCGGTGGGGATGGGCCGTTTCGGGAACTTGAGCCACTCCGTGCCCGGCGTCGAGTGGTCGTTCCAGTAGAGCCGCGGGTACGCCCCCAGGATCTGGATCCCAGCCCGGATCAGGAACCCGATGAAGAGCACGTTGATCCAGTGCGCCGTGCGCAACCAGAGCGGGAAGTCGAGGGTCACGAGACCGGTTCGCCGACGACCGTGGTCATCTCATCCAGTCCTGCCGATGGTGGCTCGGGCCTTCGCCTCGTGGTCAACGTCGCTGCCCTGTGGCGTCGACCAGGTCCTGAGGCACATCCACAACTCGCGCTCCAACCGTCGGATCTCCCGATCCGCGATCCACGGCGGGTCGTCCGGATCAGCCGCCTCTCGCAGGTCGACGGCTCCGACGAGTTGCTCGACCAGCGAGAGGGCGTCCTGCCAGGTTCGATCCCGCTCGTGAGCGATGGTCGCCGTTGGCAGCCTCGCCGCCGACGCCGCCCCGCGCGACCGTCCCCTCACCGCTTGCGATGGGCCAGCGCACGCCAAGCCCGAAGTGCTCATCGGTAGCCCCTATCCGTGCACCACCGTGCCTGTGCCCGATGCGGCGTCTTCTGGCCGGACGCTGCCGAGGCCCAGATCGTCGGGCGCCAGACCGGTGTCCTCGGGACGGACGCTGCCGAGGCCGACATCGTCGGGCGCCAGACCAGTGTCCTCCGGACGGATGCTGCCCTCGTCCACGTCGTCGGGCGCCAGGCCGGTGTCTTCCGGCCGGACGCTGCCGAGGCCGACCTCATCACGCGCGCCCCAGAGACGCGCCAACCGGCTCCGAATGCCCATCACGTCTTCTCCTGCGCGTCCGACCCCTGGCGACATACTGGGACTCGGACGAGGGGCCGACCGTCATCTCGCTGACCCTCACCGTTCGTCGAGCTCGTCGCGCGCATACTCATGGGCAGGATCTCGAGCGACGGATGGGACGGACGATGAGGATCTCGGACGGGTCCCGAAGATGATAGCGGCGGGATCGGACGCCGTAGCGAGCCGCAACCTGCTGTTGGTCGACCTCCCCGCAGTCGACGCGGAGCACGTTCGCGAGCGCTCGCATCGTGTCCGCCTGGAGCGCATGACGACCCTGATGACCCCTGGCAGCCCGATCAACCATGTCTACTTCCCGGAAACGGGGGCGCTCTCCGAACTCGTCTTGATGGCCGACGGATCCGCGGTCGAAGTCGGCCTGATCGGCTGGGAGGGGATGGCGGGTTGGCCGGCCGTGTTCGGTGACCCCATCAGCGGGACGTGGGTCGTGTGCCAAACGAGCGGACTCTTCATCCAGATGCCGACCGCAGCGCTGGCCGAGGCTGCCGAGCTGAGTCCAGGGTTGCGCCGTCGGCTGGACCACCATGCGGCGGCCGTCATCGGGCAGCGCGCGATCTCCGCTGCTTGCGACCGTCACCATGACGTCGTCGCCCGGTCAGCTCGCCACATCCTGGCCGCGCGTGATCTCGGGTTCAGCGATGAGCTGGTAGTGACCCACGAGTTCCTGGCGATGCGGCTCGGCGTCCAGCGGCCGACCGTCTCGGTCGCGCTGGCCGAACTCCAACGACGTGGCGCGATCGCGCATCGACGGGCCGAGGTCACCATCATGAACAAAGCGCGCCTCGAGCAGCTCGCCTGCGAGTGCTATTGGGCGATGCGACTTGAGGTCGGGCGTCACCTGGATTGGCTGCCCTCATCGGTCCGCGCTTCCTACGCTGGACCCCGCCCGGTGGGTTGACCGCCGGCTGACATTCGCTTCCCTGTGTCAGGGGGCAGACGGACGGGTCGCGGGCCGCGATCTACGGTGGATGGGATCCGTCGACACACCCCGGCCGGGCTTGGCTCCCGACCGGTGGATCACACCACGGGCCCAAGCCCACGCCTCGACTGAGAACCGGACATCGGGAGAGCTGAGCGGATGCGGCTGGATCATCGGACAGTGCTGCCCCAGGCGATCGCGGCGATGAGCGGCCTCGAGCAGGTCGTGGAGTCGAGCAGCATCGAACCGAGGCTCCGTGAACTCGTGAGGCTGCGTGCCTCCCAGCTCAACGGTTGTGCCTACTGCGTCGACATGCACACGAAGGATGCCCGGGCCATCGGCGAGGACGAACAACGGCTCCACCTGGTCGCGGTCTGGCGCGAGGCGCCGTTCTTCACGCCCCGCGAGCGGGCTGCTCTCGCCTGGACCGAAGCGGTCACCATGCTGCCCGAGACCGGCGTGCCCGACGAAGCGTACGAGGCGCTGGCGAAGGAGTTCGATCCGGCCGAACAGGTCGCGCTGACCCTGGCCATCGTGGCGATCAATGGCTGGAACCGCCTGGCGGTCGCCTTCCGGCAGCCGGTGGGTGCCTATGTGTCGAGTCGTCGCCCCGCACCGGAGGGCGCCCGGTGACGGTCTCGCGCAGCCGGAACCTTCGGTTGCAGCGTGCCTACGACGATCCAACCCCGGACGACGGCTACCGCGTCCTGGTGGACCGCATCTGGCCACGGGGGCGGACCAAGACCCGCCTCAAGCTGGATGCCTGGGCCCGCGATCTTGGCCCCAGCAGCCAGCTCCGTAAGTGGTTCGGCCACGATCCAGCGCGCTGGGACGCCTTCCAGGCACGCTACCGGGTGGAGCTCGCCGACGTGACTCGCGCGGCCGCGCTCGATGCGCTCGCCGAACGGGCGCGTGACGGCCCCCTCACCCTGGTCTTCGGCGCACGCGACGTGGACCACAACGAAGCTCAGGTGATCGCCGACGAACTGGATCGACGACTCGTCGGCGTGGGCCGGCGGGAACCTTGAGCGACAAGGTCACCTGGCCGGTCTTCGAGACCGCCCTGAAGGGGCGTGAGCTGGTCGCCGAGCGGACGATGTCGTTCCGCTTCGCCAAGCCGCCTGCCTGGTCGTACCGCGCCGGCCAGTTCGTCGACATCACGCTGCTCGATCCACCGGAGACGGACGGGGAGGGCAACACGCGCGGCTTCTCCATCTCGAGCGCCCCACGTGAGAACGTCATCACGATCACGACCCGTCTGCGCGACACCGCCTTCAAACGCGTGCTGCAACATGTCGCGCTGGGGACCGAGGTCCGGGTGGAGGGCCCATTCGGGGATCTGCGCCTTCACCACGCCCAACGCCCTGCCGTCCTGCTGGCCGGTGGTATCGGCATCACCCCGTTCCGCAGCATCCTGGTGGAGACGATCGGTGGCGGCTCCTTGCCCTACCGCGTCGTCCTGTTCCACGCCAACCGGGAGCCCCGGGACGCGCCATTCGCCGATGAGCTGCGCGCGCTCGAGCGGGCCGATCCCAACCTGACCTTCGTGCCCACCATGACGGCGCCGGCCACCACCTCACCGGCGTGGAAGGGCGAGCGAGGGCACATCGACGCGGCCATGCTGGGGCGACACCTCGGCGGCGTGACCGAGCCGATCTACTACGTCGCGGGTCCGGCCGGCATGGTGCAGGCATTGCGCACGATGCTCGTGGCCGCCGGCGTCGACGAGGATGACATCCGGGCCGAGGAGTTCACCGGCTACTGAGAAGGAGATCCCATGTCGCCAGACTCGCCGCGACTGCGCCGCCCACCGGTAGAGCGCTTCGCAGGTCCGGAGCACGTGTTCGACCTGCCCGCGCTCGCGGGTGCGTTGTGGCGCGAGGACCACCCGGCGGAGGACGGGCATCGACAGGTGACGCTCTTCCACGGCGGGGACCTCGCGCTCGTCCTGTTCGACTTCGCGGCGGGCGGCATGCTGGCCGACCACGGGGCCGACGGCTACGTGACGATCCACACCCTGGCGGGCGAGCTCGAGGTCACGACGATCGAGGCGACGTACCAGCTGCCCGCGGGCTCGCTGCTCGTCCTCGCACCGGGGGTCCGCCACGATGTCACGGGGCGCGTCGCCAGCCAGCTGTTGCTCACGGTCCACATGGTCAAGCCGACCGAGCCATGACGCGCGCCGCGGCCGGCGATGCGTCGACGTGGCCGGCCGCCACCTTCCGTCAGCGAGCGGACAGAACCGTCCGTGGGACAACCCCATGCTGGCTCGGTTCCGCACCACGAGGCACCAACAGAGTCCGATGACGAAGACGGTCGCTGAAGAACTCGTCGACCTGATGCTGCGGGCCGGCGTCCGCGACGTGTACGGCGTGGTCGGCGACTCGGCCAACCCGGTCGCCGATGCCATCCGCCGGACCGATGGCAAACTGCGCTTCATCCACGTCCGCAACGAGGAGGCCGGCGCCTTCGCCGCTGGGGCCGACGCCCAGATCTCGGGACACCCGACCGCCGTCCTCGGCTCCTCGGGCCCAGGCAGCCTCCACCTCCTCAACGGGCTGTACGACTGCGATCGCAACGGCGCCCCGGTGTTCGCGATCGTGACGCACGTCCCGAGCACCGAGATCGGGACGCGCTATTTCCAGGAGACCCGCCCCGACCTCATCTTCCTGGACTGCACCCGCTACCTCGGCTACATCATGTCGCCGGCCCAGATGCCCCGGGTCGCCGAGCTGGCGATGGAAGCCGCCATCCTGGAGCGCGGCGTCGGCATGGTCATCCTGCCGGGTGACGTCGGCGCGATGAAGGTGGAAACCCCCCTGCTCCTTCATCCGCTCGCCACGGGGCGGCCCGAAGTCCGCCCGTCGGACGCCGATCTCGACGCCTTGGCGGGGCTCATCGCCAAGGGCCGACGGATCGCCCTCTACGGCGGGGACGGCTGCCGCGCGGCGCGCGACGAGGTCCTGCGCCTCGCCCAGCTGCTGCACGCGCCGGTCGCCTACCCGTATCGCGGCAAGGACATCCTCGAGGCGGACAACCCCAACGACGTTGGCATGACCGGCCTGCTCGGGGGCGGTGGGGCCGTCCGAGCCCTCGCCGAGTGCGACCTTCTGCTGCTCCTGGGGACCGACTTCCCGTTCCACCACTTCATGCCGACGGACACGACGATCGCGCAGGTCGACATCGCGCCAGGGCACCTGGGCCGCCGCGCGAAGGTCGACCTCGGGCTCGTCGGCGACATCGGCGAGACCCTCCGCGCGTTGCTGCCCCGGATCCCCCAGCGGGACGACCGGTCGTTCCTCGACGATGTGCTCAGCCACCACCGGCAGGCCGTGGAGCAGCTGCAGACATACGTGACCCACGAGGGAAGCGGGGAGGGCCTGCGCCCCGAGATGGTCGCCACGGCCATCAGTGACCTCGCCGCGGACGACGCGATCTTCACCGTCGACACCGGGATGTGCAATGTGTGGGGGGCGCGGTACCTGCGGATGCACCCGGGGCGGCGGTTCCTGGCGTCGTTCGGGCATGGCTCGATGGCGAACGCCATGCCGCAGGCCATCGGCGCGAAGCTGGCCGCCCCTGATCGCCAGGTGGTGGCGCTGTGCGGCGACGGCGGCCTGACGATGCTCATGGGCGAGCTGCTCACCGCTGCCGGCCTCGACATCGCGGTGAAGTTGATGGTGTTCAACAACTCGACCCTCGGCATGGTTCGCGCGGAGATGGAGGTCGCCGGCTACCCGCCGTTCGGGACCGACGTCCACAACCCGGACTTCGGGGCCCTGGCCACGGCAGCCGGCCTCCACGGCGAGCGCGTGGAGCGCGTCGAACAGATCCGGCCGGCGCTCGCCCGGGCGCTCGCCCACGACGGGCCCGCGCTGATCGACTTCGTGACCGACCCACGGGCCCTCGCGATGCCACCCGCGACCGAGATGGCGCAGGTCCAGGGCATGGCCCTGGCGATGACGAAGCTGGTCTTCGCCGGCGACACGGCGGAGGTGGTCGAGACGATCAAGTCGAACATCCGGGACGTGGCCCAGGCGCTCTGACCAAGACCCTCATCGCCCTGGGCACGACGAGCAGAGGAAGGAAGACCTCGGTGACCGAAGATCGGCAGCGGCTCCACGAGTTCAAGATGGACGTGGTCATCGCCAACCCGGATCCGTTGGGCCTGTTCGGGTTCGCGTTCGCGACCTTCCTGGGTAACGCCGCGACGCTTGGCTTCTACAACGGTACGAGTGGTCAGGTCATCTTCGAGTGCATGTTCCTGGGCGGCTTCGTGCAGCTCATCGCCGGCCTCCAGGACTACAAGAGCAGGAACCTGTTCGGCGCCACCGCGTTCACCGGCTTCGGCTTCTTCTGGATCGTCTTCGGCGCCGTGAGCTTGCTCAGCTACCTGCATCTCGTCGCCCCCGCCGACGGCGCCACGATCGGCTGGTACCACCTGATGTGGGCCGTCTTCGTGCTGGCGCTCGTGGGGACGTCCTTCGCCCTGACCAAGCTGCTCACCGCAACGGTGATCCTCGTGGACGTCGGCCTCGTGCTGATCGCCCTGGGCGCCTTCGGGGCGCTCGACCTGGCCACCAAGCTGGGTGCGGCCTCGCTCGTCCTGTCGGCGCTCCTCGCGCTCTACATCGGTCTGGCGCAGATGTGGAACCTGACCTACGGGCGGACGGTGCTGCCGCTGTACCCCTGGCCGCAGCGGCGAGCTGCCCCATAAACACGGTTGCGCGGCATGGCCCCGTCCCGGTCGCGGATCGTCTCTGACTCCCTCGCCGCTGCCACACTAGAGGCCGTCCGAACGGAGGAGACACACCGATGCCGGTCACGCTGTTCCATGATCTCGTCGCCGAGGCGCCCGTCCCGGCCCGGGGCATCCTCAGCCAGACGCTCTCGAACGAGGATGGGATCGAGCTCGTCCTGTTCGCCTTCGCCCCGGGCGAGCAGCTCTCCGAGCACACCTCAGCCCGCCCCGCCATCATCCACATCCTTGCGGGCGAAGCCGATCTCACCGTCGGGATGGACGCTCACCGCGCCGCCGCGGGCACCTGGGTGCGGATGCCGGCGGACACCAAGCACAGCGTGGTCGCCCGCACGGCCGTGGTGATGGCCCTCTACCTGCTGCCGCGTGACCGCGCGGCGGGGTCGTGAGCCGCGGCGGATGTCGGGTGTGGCCTGAGGCCTAGAACCAGGACGTTCCGACCGGCCACACACCATCATTCGGCCCGTGCCGAGAGAGGGCGTCGTCGCCGCCGCGCGCGCTGAGGAGCGGCGCATCACGCTCGCCGGCTTCGCCCTGTCGGCCGCCTTCCTCCTGGCGGCCGCGGCGGCCGTGCTCCTACCGCCCGCCGTGCGCCTGGACGCCTGGCTGCCGCTGCACCTCGCCTTGGCTGGGGCGGCCGGCGTGGCCATCGGGACCCTGCTGCCCTTCTTCACGGCTGCGCTGACGGCCAGCGCTCCGGCCGATCGACGGCTGCGGGCGGGGGCGGTGGGGTTCCTCGCGGTCGGTGCAGCCCTCGTCGCCATGGGTGTAGCCGGTGGCCTCCGCCCGATGGCTGTGGCCGGCGGCATCACATACCTCGTGGGGCTGGCCGCGGTTGGTACGGCTGCGGCCAGCCCGTTCCGACGATCGCTCTCCTCGCGCGGGCGCATCGTCCTCGCCAGCGACGCGATCGCGCTGGGCGACGCGATCGTCGGCGTCTCGTTGGCGACGCTTTTCCTCGCCGGCCAGCCTGACGTCGTGGGTGCATGGCCGCGCCTGCTGCCCGCCCACGCTTGGCTCAACGTGCTGGGCTTCCTCTCGCTGATGATCGTGTCCACCCTGTTGCACCTGCTGCCGACGGTGCTCGGCGAGCGGATCGTCCCGCATCGCGGCATCACGGTCGCGGTCGTCGGGGTGGCGCTCGGCGCGCCGCTCGTGGCGCTGGGAGAGGTCCTCGGCAGCAACCTCCTGGTGCGGGGCGGGGCGATCGCGACGTTCATGGGCAGCCTAGGTCTCGGGGCGTACGCGTTCAGCTGCTGGGAGCGGCGCGGGCACTGGACGACCGACGCCGGTTGGCACCGCGTGAGTTCGGGTCGCCTCTTGGCCGGGGCCGCCTGGTTCGTGCTGGGCGCCGCGTTCGCCAGTGGGCGGGCCATCGTGGCCGGCGCCACCGCGGCCGCCTGGGCGCTCGAGCCGTTGATCGGCCCGCTGCTCGTCGGCTTCGTCATCCAGATCCTGCTGGGGTCCTGGGTCCACCTCCTGCCGGCCATCGGTCCCGGCGATGCCGCCCGCCACGCCCGCCAGCGGCGACGACTGGCGATCGCCTGGCGGCTCCGCCTCGTGGGCCTCAACGTCGGCGCTGCGGCCCTGACACTGAGCCTGTCGGTGGCGCCGGGCGCGGCGTGGGCCGACGCGGTCACGGCCAGCGGCCTTGCCGTGCTCATGCTTGCCGTGGCGGGGGAGGGGATCGTTCTGCTCCGCAGCGCCCTGCCGTGAGCCTGGAGCGAGGCCACGACATCGGTCGCGTCCGTCCTGCGGGCGCTATTGGCGGGACAGGTCCGAAGCCGTTACGACCGCAGCGCCGGCGCGTTGCAGGTCCGTGGCGAGATGGGCGAGCGCCTGGCGGACTGACGGCCACGGGCGGAGGACGTGGACCTGGGCCGCCGGCTCCTTGCGGCCCAAGAGGAGCCGCTGCTTCATATGCGCAGGGAACGCCGGGTGGAGCTGCGACCAGGAGGCGACCCCCTCGCGCCTCGGGAGGCGGATCGGGTTGCGCCAGCCCGCTCGACCGGCGCCGCTCGGCACGAAGGCGACGAGGAGCAACGTCAGGCAGACCAGCAGCGGGATGACGGCGGCGAGGAGCAGGAGGACCATCCAGCCAGCCGGCGGCAGACTCGCGATCGCTTCAGCCATGAGGGCACGCTACGCGTCGGAGCCTCGCGCCGGCCTTCCCGCGATGGTCTGGGCCTTACAACCGCCTCGCGAGCACGCGTGGATCTTCGGTTGACGTTGACGGCGCGCAACGCTAGGAGGGGTCCGTCTCCCGGCCAGGTTGGTGCCGCGGCTCCAGGTCCCCGTAGTCCACGTGCTCCTCGTCCTCGCGCTCGTGGAACGCATCTCGAGCCAGATCAGCACGATGCTTCGCCATCGTCTGCGCCGCGCTGCCAGGTTCTTCCGCCGCGGCGTCACGCTCGGCCGCGCGCCACTCATCGAGCAGGTCCGTGACAGAGGACTCATCTTCAGGAGCTGGATCCCGTTCCTCGCCCACGACGCGATTGTGGCCCATCCCCAGGGATCACGAGCGCGGCCTGTGGCTGGATCGCGTAGGGCTGTGGCGCGCAGCCAGATGCCAAGAAGCCCGACCCCTTCACGGATGATGCTGCCGTCGGATCGGGCCTCTTGGGTTCGGGGTAGTCCGTCCTCTCGGACGGCTGCGGGCAGCGTCGACGTTTCGCCCGATCACGCCCATCAACCGACTGCCCTGGGACCTTGCGTCCGTGTTGCGACGATCAGCGAGGTCGCACCCCGCGTTGCGAACACGCTGGTGAGGTCTGGCCCAGCTACGCCTCGAGAAGCCGCTTGAGGTTGTCCAGGTTCTTCACCTCGGCGTTCATCGTGGTCTGCACGGCGCTACCCATGATGAACTTCCACAGTCCCTTGAGTTGCGCATCGAGGGCGAAGGTCAGGCGCGTGCCGCCGGCCACGGCGGCGAAGTCATACCGACCGTGGGGGCGGGCGGGTCCGGTCGTGGTCTGAAACTCGAGCAGGTGCGTTGGCTCATAGGCGGTGATCACGTAGTCGGCCGCGATCCGACGCTTCATCGGCCCCTGCACGCCCTGGGCGTAGCGCGCCCCGACGCCGTCGCCGGAGACTCTCTTGATGTCAAGCACCCCGGGTCGCCACTGCCGGGCGTTCTCGCCATCGGCCACGAAGGCAAAGACCGCCTCGACGGGGCGGTCGATCGTCACGGCATACGAGGCCGCGGGCATGGGACCCTCCTTCCTCGATCCTGGGGCAACGCAGAGGCTCTCTCAGACATGGTTCGGGCACCTCGACTGCAGAGCCTCCAACCAGCGCTCGCAGAGGTCACGACGCGATGCTACACCGGGCTGGAGCCCACGGAGGCGGTCCACACCGGGCGTCGGCAACCGCCTTCTACGCGGGAAGCCGTGGGTTCGGATCCCACCGGGGCCTCCATCACCGCCAAGCGGCGAGGGCCCGGGCGAGCTCGCGCAGGCCTTCGTCCAGGAGCGGTGACACTTCGATCTCCGCGAGGCTGGCGGCAAGGAGTCGCCGGCGGTCAGCCACGACCGTTCGTCGCAGGCGTTGCCCGTTGGCGCTCAGCGCGACGCGGATGCCGCGGCGGTCGATGACGTCCCGCGACACGGTGACCAACCCTCGCGCCTGAAGGCGCCGGACAAGCCGGCTGGCCGACGGCGCCGAGGCGCCGATGGCCGCGGCGATGTCCTGGAGGCGCAGGCCCTCGTTCGACCGCCCCAAGAGCACGACCAGGCGCCATTGGCCGAAGGTCGGCTCGAGGCCCTCGCTCGCGTCCCCGATCGCACTCGTGGTGATGGCGACCAGGGAGAAGGCGAGGTCCTCGACGAGGTCGATGACGCCCGGCCGGATCGTGCCCATCGTTATCGAACCGGCTCCCTTCTTGGCGTGCGATAATACGCCATCTAGTTGTTGTATGACAACAACCTCGTGGAGCGTATGTGATGGACTGTCGGGTGCGGATCAAAGTCGTCGAGTGGCAGGATCAGACCTTCGTGGCCACCCTGGACGGGGCCCTGGGTGAGGCCCTGATGAGCGGCCTGGACCCGGACACACGCCAGGTGGCCGAGCGGGTGCAGGGGGCGCTGCGGGCGTCGGGCTACCCACGCTCGCGAGTGGCCTACGAGCGCACCGCCGCCGATGTGCTTGCCGGTGTCGCCTACTGGACGGTCTGGCGCGACGCGCCCGTCGACCACGCCGCGTGAGGCGGTGAGCGCGGAGCCCGCGCGGCTCGGCCGCGCGGAGCCCGCGCGGCTTGGCGATTTCACCCTGACGGGGCGGGACCTCCGGCTGATCCCGATCGCCCTGGTGGTCGGGGTCCTGTCTACCGCCATCGCCCTCATCCTGCTCGACCTCATCGGGCTGGTCACCAACGTGGCCTACTTCGGCCGGCTGTCGGTCGGCCTCGTCGCCTTGCCCGCGACCCTGGCCCTCCCGACGGTCCTGATCCCCGTCCTCGGCGGCCTTGTGATCGGCCTCATGGCGCGCTACGGCTCGGAGCGCATCCGCGGTCACGGCATCCCCGAGGCGATGGAGACGATCCTGGTCGGCGGCAGCAAGGTGGAGCCACGCCTGGCCGTCCTCAAGCCGGTCAGCTCGGCCATCAGCATCGGCACGGGCGGCCCGTTCGGGGCGGAAGGCCCGATCATCCTGACCGGCGGCGCCGCCGGATCTCTGGTCGGCCAGCTGATCCACATGTCGGCTGCGGAGCGCAAGACGCTTCTCGTGGCCGGCGCGTCAGCGGGCATGACGGCCGTCTTCGGCACGCCCGTGGCGGCCGTCCTGCTGGGGACCGAGCTGCTCCTCTTCGAGTGGCGGCCCCGGTCGCTGATCCCGGTGGCCGCCGCCTGCGCTCTGGCCGCCGCGCTCCGCGGCCTCCTCGCGGATGGCGGCTTCCTCACGGCGGCGCCGCTCTTCCCCGTGCCAACCCATCTGCCGCTCGACGACGCCGGTCTGCTCGGCGCGCTGGCAGTAGGGCTGGTCGGCGGGCTCCTCGCCTGGCTGCTGACCGCGTGCGTGTACGGCGCCGAGGACCTCTTCAAACGCCTGCCCATCCACTGGATGTGGTGGCCGATCCTGGGTGGCGTGATCATCGGGGTCGGCGGTCTCATCGACCCCCGGTCGCTCGGCGTCGGCTACGACTCGATCCGCGCCGAGCTGGCCGGGAACCTCCCTGCCGACGCGCTGCTGCTGCTCCTCGTGACGAAGCTCGTCATCTGGTCGCTCGCCCTGGGCTCGGGCACAAGCGGCGGGATCCTGGCGCCGCTGCTGCTCATCGGCGGCGCCATGGGCGGGGTGGCCGCGCCGTTACTGCCGGGTGGATCACCCGCCATCTGGGCCCTGCTCGGCATGGCCGCCACGCTGGCCGGCGTGACACGGTCTCCGTTCACCTCGATCCTCTTCGCGGTCGAGCTGACCCACGATCAGAACGTCCTGCTGCCGCTCCTCATCTCCTGCGTCAGCGCGTACGGCGTCAGCGCGCTCGTGCTGCGGCGCTCGATCCTCACCGAGAAGGTCGCGCGACGGGGCTTCCACGTCATGCGCGAGTACGGGGTGGATCCCCTCGAGGCATTGTTCGTGCGGGATGTGATGGCCACCAACGTGCTGGCGGTCGAGCCCGGCCGGCCGCTCGCGGACCTGGCCGCCCTGCTGCACCGCGAAGCCGGGCCGCGCCGCCAGCGGCTGTATCCGGTCCTGCGGGATGGGCGCCTCGTCGGGGTCATCGGGCGGCGGGAGATCGCCGACGCGGTCGAAGCAGGGGATGGCCACGCCACGGTCGGCCAGCGGATGCGAGCGGCGACCGTCGCATACGGCGACGAGACGCTGCGCAGCGCGGCCGATCGCATGTCGTCGAGCCGATTGGGCATGCTGCCGGTCGTCGAGCGGACGGACCCGACGCACCTGCTGGGCCTGGTGGGCCAGGACGCCCTGCTGCGGGCCCGCGATCGGCTGCTCGTCGAGGAGCGTCACCGCGAGCGCGTCCTGCGGCCGCATCTCGTCCCCCGGCTCGCCCGCCTCCGTCGACCGGCCCCCCCTGACGATGCCTGACGCACGATGATGGAGATGAGTCGCCGAGGATGGCGGCGCAACGAACGCTTTCAATGGGAGTCCTGAGTCAGGGGAGGGGGGAGGGGTGCGTGGGTGATTGGCGCGTCAAGTACGACGGCACGTGCGCACGATGCGGGACCGCGCTTACTCGCGGCATGGTCGCCGTCTGGGATCAGCACTCACGCACGATGCGCTGCGTCTCATGCCCGACGTCCGGGGGCGTTGACACATCTGGGGGCGTCGTCGTCGATGAAGGCGTCGCGGGGTCGTCGGCACGGCACGAGTACGAGCGACGCCACGGCAAGCGCGACGCCGCGATCAAGGCTCGCTGGGGCGACCGCCTGGGCCGCGTGGTCCTGGCCGTCTCCAGCGAACCGCAAGCCACCCGCGCGTGGGCGATCGGCGCTGCTGGCGAAGAGAAGCTTGCGCGGTCGCTGGCGACGGTGCCCGGCGTCCGCGTCCTGAGCGATCGGCACGTCCCGGGCAGACCGGAGAACATCGACCACGTCGTCGTGGCCCCGGCCGGCGTCTTCGTCGTCGATGCCAAGCACTACGAGGGTCTGATCGAAATCCGCAACCGCGGATGGTTCTGGCGGCCCGACCACCGCCTGTACGTCGGCGGTCACGACCGTTCGGCTCTGGCGGACGGGCTCACCTGGCAGGTCGAGGCGGTCGAACAGGCCCTGAGCGGCGCCGGCGTCGAGGCGATGCCACCCGTCATCCCGGTCCTATGCTTCGTCGACGGCGAGTGGCCGCTCATCGCGGCTCCGCACGCCTTCCACGGTGCCCGGCTCGAAAGGCCGCGGTCGCTCGTGCGTTCGTTGGCCACCGTCCAGGCTCTCAATGCGACGGCGATCGACCGGCTCGCCGCGCTCCTCGCAACTGCGTTGCCCGCGAGGTAGCGCAACCCAGGGTTTCGACGGATGTTACATAACTTCCATTATCGGAAGTAACGGCCGGCCTTCGGTGCGGGACGATGGCGCCGGACGGGCGCGGGACGAATTGACCATGGCGCGCGCGCACCACGGGGGCCATGCTCTCCCGACCGATGGACAGCC
>DATBOX010000149.1:0-1923 GCA_036561685.1 Candidatus Limnocylindrales bacterium
GTGGTCAGCAGGGCCGACATGCCCAGGATGTCGGGGTGGTGCTGGTCCAGGGCGGCCAGGAACTTGTCGGCGTCGGTGTTGACGCCAAGGTCGAAGACCTCGAAGCCGGCGCCCTCGAGCATCATCCCCACCAGGTTCTTGCCGATGTCGTGGATGTCGCCCTTGACCGTGCCGATGACGACCTTGCCGATGGGCTTGGCGCCGGTCTCGGCCAGGAGCGGCCGCAGGATGGCCATGCCGGCCTTCATGGCGTTGGCGGCCAAGAGGACCTCCGGCACGAACAGGATGCCGTCGCGGAAGTCGATGCCCACGATCTTCATGCCGGCCACCAGCGCATCGTCGAGCACCCGCGTGGCGCTCCAGCCGCGGCCGAGCAGGATGTTCGTGCCCTCCACGATCTCGGCGGCCATGCCGTCGTAGAGGTCGTTGTGCATCTGCTCGGTCAGCTCCTCGTCGGAGAGGGCCGCCAGGTCGATCTCGTTCTCGTCGGGCGCCATGCGGGGCCGGCCTCGTCTGTGGTCTTCGCGCCTGCTGTTCCACCATGTGGCACGGTGCCGTATGATGGAACGAGCCAGCCGCAATGTAGCGGACGGGAGGGGTCGTGTCCAGAGTCCAGGCCATCGAGCGGGCCTTCGTCGTGCTCGGCACCCTTGGCGGCGGGCCGCTCGGCGTGACCGAGGCGGCGGCCCGTGCCGGGCTGCCCAAGAGCACCGTGGCGCGGCTCCTGGCGGCCCTCGTCGCCGCCGGGGCGGTCGAGCGGGTCCCCGGTGGCACGGACTACCGGGTCGGCGGCCGCATGGCGGCCCTGGCGGCCGGCGGGCGGCCGACGCGCAGCCTCGTCGCCGTGGCGCGGCCCCACCTGGTGGCCCTGGCCGGGGCGGTGGGGGAGGCAGCCGGCCTGTCGATCCCCGACGGCTACCTCGTCCACTACGTCGACCAGGTCGACTCGCCCCACCCGGTCGGCGTCCGCGACTGGACCGGCACCCGCCTGCCCATGCACGCTGTCTCGTCCGGCCTGGTCATGCTGGCCCACCGGCCCCCGGCGGAGGTCGACGCGTACCTCGCACGGCCGCTGGAGCGCTTCACCCCGGCCACGGTCGTCGAGCCGGCCGCCGTGCGGGAGCGCCTGCGGCGCGTGCTCCTGGACGGCTACGCGTGGACCGCCGAAGAGGTCGCCGAGGGCATCACGTCCGTCGCCGCGGCCCTGGCCGACGAGGATGGCGAGGTGGTGGCCGCCATCCACGTCCACGGCCCGTCGTACCGCTTCCCCGCTGACGTCGCTGCCTCGGCGGCGATCGCCGGCGAGGTCGTGGCGGCCGCCGCCCGGATCGCCGCCCGCATCCGACAGGCGTGAGGGGCAGGCGCGTCCTTACCTCCCCGGCTCGTCGCTCGCAAGGGGACTACGCCCGTGTGGGGGCGCGCCTCCGGATCTCGGCGCTGACCGCGGGCACGACCGCGTGGAGATCGCCGAGGACGGCGTACGTGGCCACGCCCATGATCGGCGCGTCGCCATCGGGGTTGATGACCAGGATGCGCTTGGACGCCTTGCAGCCGACGATGTGCTGGATCGCGCCACTGATGCCACACGCGATGTACAGCTCGGGCGCGATGCGCTGACCGGTCTGGCCGATCTGCTCGGTGTGGGGCCGCCAGCCGGCGCTCGTGACGGCGCGGGAGACACCGACCGCCGCGCCAAGCAACCCGGCCAGGTCCTCCAGCTCGGCGAAGCCGGCCGTGCTGCCGACGCCGCGCCCGCCGCCGACCACCACCCGCGCGTCGCCAAGGGCGATGCCACCCGACGCCCGGGGCTCGTGGCCCGTGACGCGCACGCGCAGGTCCGTGTCGGTCAGGGTCGGTGTCACGTCCGCGACGGCCGGGGCGGTGGCGCCAGTCCGCTCGTCGACGGCGACACCGTGCGGGGCG
>DATBOX010000150.1:0-2256 GCA_036561685.1 Candidatus Limnocylindrales bacterium
CACGGGTGGCAACTCGCTCTTCAATGGCTGCTGGGTGACCATCGACATCCCCCTGCCGACCAACTACACGGCTCCCCAACCGGTGGGTGAGACCCACGGCGGGGGCTGGTGGAAGATCGAGTACGACATGGGCGGCAGCTCGAGCGAGAACGCCACCGACATCACGACCTGGACCGTGAGCCTGCTGGGCAACCCCGTGCACCTGGTCATCCCGTAGGCGCTCCAGCCGAACGGGCAGCCACCGACCCTCAGCGCAGGCGCTCCTCCAGCCGCTCCACCTGCTCCCGCAACTCGGCGGCGCGCGTGCGGGCGCCCTCGACCACGCTCGCCGGGGCGCGGCTGGTGAACGCCTGGTCGGCCAGGCGGGCCTCCGCCGCGGCCAACCGTGCCCGCGTGTCGGCCAGTTCGCGCTGCACCCGCGCCCGGTCGCGCTCGACGTCGGCGCCGCTCCTCCGCAGGGCGGCCTCCAGCGTGCCGGCCAGGACGTGGATGGCGCCACTCCCGTCCGACGCGGCCAGGCCATCGGTCAGCTCGACCGGGCCCAGGCGGGTCAGCCGGCCGAAGGGCACGGCCAGCCCGGCATAGGCCGCACGGACGGCCGGGTCGGGCAGCGACAGGTCAGCGGCCAGGCGCTCGACGGGGGCGATGCCGGCCTCAGCCCGCGCGTTGCGCACGGCCCGCACGAGGTCGAGCAGCGCGCCTGTCGCGGCCGCCTGGGTGGGGTCGACCAGCGCCCGCTCGGCCACGGCGTCGGGCCAGGCGGCCACGATGAGCAGCTCGGGGTCTGCCGCGGCGTGGGGCAGGCGCTGCCAGATCGCCTCGGTCAGGAAGGGCATCACCGGGTGGAGGAGGCGCAGGTAGCGGTCGAGCGCCCATACCAGCACGCGCCAGGTGGCGGCCCGTTCCCTCGGCGAGGCGGCGGGGTCCGCCAGGCGCGCCTTGGCCAGCTCCAGGTACTGGTCGCAGTAGGTGCTCCAGATGGCCTCGTGCAGGGCGCGCGTGGCATCGCCCAGCTGGAGCGACTCGAACGCGCGACTGACCTCTTCGATGGTCCGTGCCAGGTCGGCCAGCAGCCAGTGCTCAGCCGGCCCGAGCTGGGCGGCGGCCGGCAGCGCGAGCGCCGTCGCCTCGGGGACGTCGGCCGGCCGTGCCCCCAGGACGAAGCGGGCCGCGTTCCACAGCTTGTTGCCGAAGTTGCGGGCTCCCTCCAGGCGCGTCGGGGAGAGCCGCAGGTCGGCGCCCGGGGCGACCCCGTTCACCAGGGCGAAGCGGAGGCTGTCGGCGCCGATGTCGTCGACCACGCCGAGCGGATCGACCACGTTGCCCTTGGTCTTGGACATCTTCTGACCGTATGGGTCGCGCACGAGGCCGGAGAGGTAGACCGCCTCGAAGGGGGCCTGCCCGGTGAGCCACTCGCCCAGCATCATCATGCGGGCGACCCAGAAGAAGATGATGTCGTAGCCGGTCTCCATGACCGAGCCCGGGTAGTAGCGCGCGAGGTCCGCTGTCGGAGCCGGCCAGCCCAGGGTCGAGAAGGGCCACAGCCCGCTGCTGAACCACGTGTCGAAGATGTCCGGGTCCTGCTCCAGCTGGGCCGCCGGCCGGCCACACACGGCGCAGGCGGCCGGGCCCTCGACGAGCTCGGACACGGTCACGTGGCCGTCGGGGCAGTACCACGCCGGGATGCGGTGGCCCCACCACAACTGGCGGCTCAGGTTCCAGTCGTGGATCTGCTCGAGCCAGCCGAAGAAGACCTTCTCGAAGCGCCGCGGCACGATCCGCGTCCGTCCGTCGCGCACGGCCGCAAGGGCCTTCGCCGCGAGGGGCTCCATGCGCATGAACCACTGCGTCTTGAGGCGTGGCTCGATGACGTCGTCGCTGCGCTGGCAGCGCCCCACGACCATCTCGTGCGCGGCGGTGCCGACCAGGTCGCCCCGCGTCTCCAGGTCGGCCACGATGCGGCGACGCGCCTCGAACCGGTCGAGCCCCTCGTAGGCGCCGGGGAAGCTGACGCGCGCGGCATCGTCCAGGACCGTGACCTGCGGCAGGCCGTGGCGCGCGCCGATCTCCAGATCGGTCTGATCGTGCGCGGGGGTGACCTTGACCGCGCCCGTGCCGAAGCCACGGTCGACCGCGTCGTCGGTGATGACCGGCACGTCGCGCTCGGTGAAGGGGATGCGCACGAGGCGCCCCACGAGCGCGGCATAGCGGTCGTCGGCGGGGTGGACCGCGACGGCGGTGTCGCCGAGGAGCGTC
>DATBOX010000151.1:0-14144 GCA_036561685.1 Candidatus Limnocylindrales bacterium
CTCGCCTCGGCCCAGATGACGCCCGCCGACGTGCAGGTCGTGCTGTATCCCGACTACGGCCAGGCCGTGGCGGTCCAGCAGGGCGCGGTCGACGCGGCGACCGGCTTCACCAACAACGAGCCGGTCCAGCTCCAGCTCAACGGCACGCCGACGACCGAACTCCACGTCGACCAGGCCACGCCCCTCCCCGGCCCCGGCCTCATCGTCGGCACGTCGACGCTGGCCACGAAGCGCGACGCCCTCAAGGCCTTCGTGGCGGCCACGCTGCGGGCGATGACCGAGGTCATGGCCGACCCGCAGGCGGGCCTGACCGCCTCGATCGCCGCCCAGCCGACCCTGGCCGGCGCCGGCCCCACCCAGCTGGCGATCCTCCAGGCGACCATCGCCACGTGGCAGAGCCCCTACACTCTCGCCCACGGGCTGGGGGCCATCGACCGCGACGCCTGGAGCCGGTCGATCGCCTTCATGCAGACACTTCCGGAGAAGCCGGTCGCGGGGCCCGTGACCGTGGACCAGGTGGTGAACGAGGGCTTGCTGCCATGACCGACGCGCACCCCACGCCCGACACCGGCGCCACGCACGAAGCGCATGGTGCGCCGGTCGGCCATGGTGCGCCGGCCGGCCACGCAACGGCCGCCCACGACGATCATGGCGAGACGCCGCTCGGGCCGGTGGACGCCCAGGCCTGGGGCGCGGGGATCCTCGGCGTGGCGGTCGGCGCCCTGGTGGCGATCCTGCTCTACGCCGTCTCGTACCACTGAGACCAGACGGGTCAGTCTGCGGGCGGGATCCGCTCGATGATCGTGGCGATGCCCTGGCCGACGCCGATGCACATGGTGGCCAGGCCGTAGCGGCCGCCGCGAGCGGCCAGCTCGTGGGCCAGCATCGTCACCAGCCGCGCGCCGCTCATGCCGAGCGGGTGGCCCAGGGCGATCGCGCCGCCGTTCACGTTGACCCGCGAGGGGTCCAGGCCCAGCTCACGGATACAGGCGATCGACTGGCTGGCAAAGGCTTCGTTCAGCTCGATGAGATCCAGGTCGGCCACGCTCAGCCCGGCCCGTGCCAGGGCCTTGCGGGTGGCCGGGATGGGGCCGAGGCCCATGACCGCCGGGTCGACTCCCGCGACCGCCGTCGCCACGACCCGGGCGAGGGGGTGGAGGCCCAGTTCGCGGGCCAACCCGGCCTCCACGACGACCGTGGCGCTGGCGCCATCGTTGATACCCGAGCTGTTGCCGGCCGTGACCGACCCGTCGCCCCGGAACGCGGGCCGCAGACGGGCGAGCGCGTCGGGGGTCGTGTCGGCGCGGGGATGCTCGTCGCGCGTGATGACGATGGGCTCGCCCTTGGGCTGGGGCACCAGGACCGGCACCATCTGGCCGTCGAAGCGGCCGCCGTCGGCGGCGGCCACGGCTCGCCGCTGGCTTTCCAGGGCGAAGGCGTCCTGCTCCTCGCGCGTCACCCCGCAGCGGGTCGCCACCTCCTCGGCCGTCTCGCCCATCGAAAGGGGCGGGTGCATCGCGGCGAGGGCCGGGTTGACGAACCGCCAGCCGAGGGTCGTGTCGACGAGCGGCCGGTCCCCGCGCGCGAACGCCGTCTCCGCCTTCAGGGTGACCAGCGGCGCGCGGCTCATCGACTCGACGCCGCCCGCCACGAACGCGTCACCGTCGCCGACCATGATGGCGTGGGCGGCGCTGTTGATGGCCTGCAGGCCCGAGCCGCACAGACGGTTGACGGTCAGGCCGCCCGCCTCGACCGGGAGCCCGGCCAGCAGGCCGGCCATGCGGGCGACGTTGCGGTTGTCCTCGCCGGCCTGGTTGGCGCACCCCACGATGACGTCCTCGACGCGCTCCGGGGGCAGGCCAGCCCGCTCCACGGCGGCACGGATGACGAGCGCGGCCAGGTCGTCGGGGCGCACCCGTGACAGGGCCCCGCCATATCGCCCGACCGGCGTGCGCACGGCGCTGATCAGCCACGCCTCGCGCATCGCGCGGCTCAGATCGCGGTTCATGCGCCGGGCACCTGCATGGTCACGATCGTAGCGGTTCGCGCGCCCACGCTCAGACGGCGGCGATCTGCCAGAGCGCCGGCGCGACGCGGTACCGTTCGCCGTAGCGGCGCTCGAGGCCGGCCAGGCCGCGCACGACCGCGCCAAGGCCCAGCGCTCGCGCCCGGTCGAACGGGCCATAGGGATGGCCGGCGCCGAGCCGCATCGCCAGGTCGATGTCGGGCGGGTCGGCCACGCCGTCACCGGCCGCGCGGTACGCCTCGTTGATGATGGCCAGCTCCAGCCGCGCGACCACCTCGTCGGCCGGCAGGACCCTACGCGCGGGCGCCGGCCGCTCCAATGAGGCGGGCAGCGGCGCGACGCCGGCCGGCCGTCCGTCGGCGCCGTAGCGGTAGAACCCCTGGCCCGACTTCCGTCCAAGCGTTCGGGCTGCCACGAGGGCCGCCTGGACGGGCGAGGGACGGAAGCGCTCGGCTTCCTCGAAGGCGTGCCAGATGGCATTGGCGACGGCGAAGTTGACGTCGATGCCGACGAGGTCCATCAGCGTGAACGGGCCCATCGGGTAGCCGGCCGCCACGACCGCCTCGTCCACGCTCTGCACGTCCGACTCACCGGCCTCGAGGATGCGGAGCGCCTCAAGGGTGAACGGCCGGTTGATGCGGTTGACGATGAAGCCGGGCGCGTCGGCGCATTCCACCGGCGTCTTGCCCAGGCCGGCCGCGAAGCCCAGCCCGGCCTGCATGGTGACCGCGGCGGTGCGCTCGCCGGCCACCACCTCCACGAGCGCCATGCGTGGCGCGGGATTGAAGAAGTGCAGGCCCAGGACGCGCTCTGGGTGGGTCGTCGCGCTGGCGATGGCGTCGATCGACAGGGCGCTCGTGTTCGTGGCCAGGATCGCCGTCGGCTCGACCACGGCCTCGAGGGCCTGGAAGACGCCCCGTTTGAGATCCAGATCCTCCAGCGCGGCCTCGATGACGAGGTCGACCGGCCGACCCCCATGCGCCAGCGCCTCAAGGTCGGCCGCGTCGTGCAGGCGCCGCAGGGCTCCGGCGCGCGTGGCCGGCGTAAGGTCGCCGCGGGCGACGAGCCGGGCGAGGCCGTCGGCGATGCGCGCCCGCCCACCCGCTATGGCCTCCGGCGAGACGTCGTGCAGCCGGACCGTGTGGCCCGCCTGCAGGCAGACCTGGGCGATGCCGGCCCCCATCGTGCCCGCGCCCACGATCCCCACGACGAGCGGCCCGGTCGCGGCCGACGTCGCGCGGGCAGGGATCCTCACCGCTCGGCGAAGCGCGGCGGCCGCTTCTCCGTGAAGGCGGCGATGCCCTCGGCGTGGTCGGGCGAGCGGCCGGCCGTGGTCTGCAGCTGGGCCTCGGCCTCCAGCGCCGCCTCGAGGTCAAGGGAGGTCGCCGCCAGCATGGCGCGCTTAGTGAGCCCCATGGCCAGGGGCGCGCCGGCCGCGAGGCGGGCGGCGAGGGCCGCCGCCTCAGCGGCGAGATCGGCCGCCGGCACGACCCGGTCGACCAAGCCGATGCGCTCGGCGGTCGCGGCATCGACCGGATCCGTCGTCAGGGCCAGCTCCAGCGCATGCCCCAGACCGACGATGCGGGGCAGGAACCACGACAGGCCGCTGTCGGGCACGAGGCCGACACGGCCGAAGGCGCACGTGAAGCTGGCCGTGTCGGCTGCCAGGCGGATGTCACAGGCAAGGGCCAGCGACAGGCCGGCGCCAGCCGCGACGCCGTTGACGGCCGCCACGACCGGTTTCTCCAGATGGGCCAGGGCGAGGATCAGGGGGTTGTAGCGTTCGCGAACCTCGCGACCGATGCGCGCGCCGGTGATACCGGTCTCGCGCAGGTCCTGGCCGGCACAGAAGGCGCGCCCGACGCCGGTGAGGACCACGGCCCGCACGGAACGGTCGCGCGCCGCGGCCTTGAGCGCGGCGAGGAGGCCGGCCTTGAGGGCTGCATCCAGGGCGTTGAGCGCTTCGGGCCGGTCGAGCGTGAGGGTCAGGACATGGTCGGCCTGTTCGCTTCGCAGGGGCGCCGGTGCGGCCATCGACGCTAGCCCGTGTACTCCGCGAGGTCGTCACCCTGGAGCTCGAACAGCCGGCGGTCGATGGGCTGGTCGGCGGACGCGGAGTGGTCCATCACGAAGTCGTGGAGGAGAGCCGCGAACTCGTGGTCGCCGGGCCGCAGGGCTCCCGCGACGAGCAGCTCGCGGTCCGGCAGGCCCACCAGGACCCGTGTCCCTGGCGGCGCGCCGCGGCGGAGTTCGGCGGCCAGGGCGGCGCGAACGGCCGGCAGCAGGATCCGAGCTGCGTCTCGACCGGTGCCGGTCTCCGAGCTTCGCAGACGCCGATCGCCGGAGTCCTCGTCGATCCAGCCGACGCTGTCCGACCAGACGCCCAGATTCTGTCCCGCGGTGATCGCGAGGTCCTCCGCCGTGATGCCCCAGTCGTGCAGGTGCTGCGCGTTGACCAGGACGTCGAAGCCGGCGCCCTGGAGCGTGAACGCGACCACCAGCCCGCAGGGCCCCTCGGTGATCAGCGGCTGGGCATGGGTCTGGATGCCCTCGTTCGCCCAGTCCCGCTCGCGCTCGGCAGGGTCACCCTGGCTCCCCGGCGGCAGCAGGCAGGGGAACACAGCGTCCTTCGCCTGCTGCCACTCATCCGCCACGTGTCAGCCCTCCGCCATGTCCCATCCCACGCGCCGCTGGTCGGGTGCCCCAAGCCTAGCATCCTCGCCACACCCGTCCGCCGCTTCCCCGACCCTAGGAGGGGACCGTTATCGCGTCCAGTGTTACTGCGCGCATGACCGCCCGCGTGAAGGTCCATGCAGCGGGCCGATCCAGCGCCAGGCGGGAGCGTTGAGGCCCCGATCGGCCCGTCCGAGTCATGGACACGCTATGCGAAGCAACAAGCTGCCGAGGTCGTGGGTCGGCCTACCTGTATCGCGACCCCATGTGCTCGGAGCAGCACTGGAGGCGCTAGGGCACAAGCCAAGCGGAGTGGCGGTCCCTGGCCCGACCTCAGCGGCCGCGCCAGACGGGCGGGCGCTTCTCGGTGAAGGCGCGCATGCCCTCCTTCTGGTCGGCCGTGGCGAACAGCTGGAAGAAGTCGTGCCGCTCGGCGGCGATGCCCTCGCTGAGGGGCAGCTCGAAGGCGCGGTTCACGGCGGCCTTGGCCGCCCGGACAGCGAGCGGCGGCATGGCTGCGATGCGGCCGGCCAGGGCGAGCGCCTCGGACAGCGTCTCCTCCCGGGCGACGATCCGGCTGACGAGGCCGCGTGCCTCCGCCTCGCGCGCCCCGAACGTGTCGCCGGTCAGGATCAGCTCCATGGCGCGGGCCTTGCCGAGCGCACGGGTCAGGCGCTGGGTCCCGCCCGCGCCGGGCATCACGCCGATCCGGATCTCCGGCTGGCCGAACGTCGCATCGTCGGCGGCCACGACGATGTCGCAGGTCATGGCCAGCTCACAGCCGCCACCCAGCGCATAGCCGCGCACGGCCGCCACGAGCGGCAGGCCGATCGCCCGGAACTCATCCCAGTAGCGGAACCGGCCGCTCGCCTCGAGCTCTTCCGGCGTCGCGTCGACCATCTCGTTGATGTCGGCCCCGGCCGCGAAGGCGCGGTCGCCCTGGCCGGTGATGACGACCGCCCGGCAGCTCGGGTCGGCGTCCAGGCGCTGAAGGACCTCCACGAGCTGGCGCAGCGTCTCACCGTCGAGGGCGTTGAGCACCTCCGGCCGGTCGATCGTGACGAGGGCCACCCCCTCCACGGTCGCGCCGTCGGCATCGATGGCCGGGTGCTGGACCAGGAGCCGGTGCGCCTCGCCCGACCCGGTCACGACGCGTCCTCCGGTCCCGCCGGGCCACCGCCCTGCTCCAGGCGCAGGCGCAGCTTCTCGTAGTCGACGGGCCGTTTGCCGGAGAAGGCGTCCAGGCCCTCGCGAACCTCTTCGGAGGCGGCGTGGAGGGTCAGCCACTCGCGCGCCATGCGGATCGTGAGCGACCACGAGAGGTCACGCCAGAAGTCCAGCTGGGCTCGGGTGGCGCGGGTGATCTCCGGCATCTTGGCCAGCAGCTCGGCACAGTAGTCGTCCACCGCGCCGTCCAGCTCGGCCCGGGGCACGATGCGATTGACGAGCCCCCAGTCGAGCGCCTGGCGGGCGGGGATCTCGCGGTTCAGAAGCAGCATCTCGCGCGCCCGCCGGTCGCCGAGGAAGATCGGCAGCCACTGGGTGGCGCCGCCGGACGGCAGGCTGCCGTGCGACGGTCCGACGTGGCGGATGTAGGCGTCATCGACCAGGACGGCCAGGTCGCAGGCCAGGTTCAGCTCGTTGCCGCCGCCGACGACGATGCCATTGAGGCGCGCCACGACCGGCTTGGGGCAGCCGCGGATGGCATCGATGGCGGCGATGAAGCGGCCCATCCAGGCGTAGTAGTCGTGCGGCCGGCGCAGGAACGCCTCCTGCTCGCGGAGGTCAGCGCCGGTGCAGAAGGCGCGGTCACCCGAACCGGTGAGGACGACCACGCCGATCCGGTCGTCCGCGGCCGCCTCGCGGAACCGGGCCGCCAGCTCGTCCAGCGTCGGCCCGTCGAGCGCATTGAGCTGCGCGGGCCGCTCCAGGCGGATGGTCGCGCGGCGGCCATCGACCGCGTAGCCGACCGTCACGCGTCGCCCGCGGCGCCGAGCTCGGTGTCCGGCTCGACGACCACCATCGTGACCAGCCCGGGGGCGATCTCGCGCAGGTTGCGGCCGGCCGCGCGCATCGGGTCGCTCGCCAGGGCGACGTCCAGCGAGGCCCGGTCGGCGAAGACGAGGCGCGCGACGAGCATGAGATCCGACTCGCCGAACACCTGCACGACATCCGCCACGTGGAGGCTCAGGAGGCCGGGGACCTGGCGGATGAGCGGCAGATGCTCCGTTGCATACCGTCGCCGGAACGTGGCCAGCGCCGCATCGCCGCCCTCGGGCCGACGGTAGAGGGCCATCAGGGTGGTCGTCATGGGTGCGCCTCCTCGGAGATCTGCTCGGTCTGCGGCAGCGACGTGGGGATCGGGGCGCGGTTGCCGCTGCGCTTGGTCGAAGCGGTGGCGCCGGTACCGCCGGAGGCACGCGCCCGGGCGACCGCCTCCGTCTCACGATAGAACGCGGCGGCCGCGTCGTTGAAGAGGGCCGGCCGCGAGACCATGACCTGGTGGTCGCAGTCGGGCGCCACGAGGAGCCGCGCGTCGGGGAGCTGGCGGTACAGGGCGACGACGTGGGGCAGCGGCGCGAACACGTCGCGGTCACCGTAGGCCAGCAGGGTCGGCACACGGATGTCGCGCAGCTCGGCCGGGCTCAGCAGCGCCTGCGTCGCGACGTCATCGGCGATGGCGCGCATCAGATCGCGCCAGGCACCGGGTCCCTGCACGGGCCCGTGGCGGCGGTCCAGCTGCGCCGCCCACGCCGGCTCGTCGCGGGCGATGCGGTCGGGGTCCATGAGGTGACGGGCCACGCTGGTGCGTGGCTCCCGTTCCGTGTCGATGCCGGCGATGAGCAGCGTCCGCAGCCGGTCGGCGTGGCGGGTGGCGTACGTCAGGGCGGTCATGGCGCCCAGGCTGAAGCCGACGAGGTGGAAGGTGGTCAGGCCGAGGGCATCGACGAAGGCCGCCAGGTCGGCCACCAGGAGCTCGGCGGAGAAGCCCTGCGCGACGTCCCAGCGGGTGCCGCCGTGACCCCGCGCGTCCGGCAGGTAGACCCGGAAGGCCTTGCGGAACGAGGGCAGCTGGGCCGACCAGTCCTCGCGGGCCGAGCTCGACGCACCATGGAGCATGACGACCGGAGGCCCCGCACCCTCCACGGAGTAGGCCACGTCGAGGCCGTTCGCCGGCAGGGTCGGCATCCTAGATGAGGCTGTCCCGGCCTTCGGGGTACCGCTCGTCGGGCTTGCCAAGGAGCTCCGAGCTGGCGGCCCGCTCGATGCGCAGGTAGCGCCCGCGGTAATAGAGGAGCGGCAGGGGGTGGACCTCGCTGACGCCAAGGTCGATCACCCGGGCCAGGTAGATGGTGTGATCGCCGGCGTCGAGGACCCGTTCGACCGCGCACTCCAGATGGGCCACCGCCGCCTCCAGGATCGGCACGCCCGTCTGGCCCGTGCGGTACACCGCGTCGCAGAAGGCGCTGCGGGGCATCTCCGACGGCGCTCCCGCGAAACAGTCGGAGAGGCCCTGGCTCTCCTCGGCGAGGATGTTCACGGCGAAGCGCCCGGCGCCGGCGATCACATCGTGGATGGAGCGCTCGCGCCCGATGCACACCAGGACGAGGGGCGGATCCAGCGACACCGAAGTGAAGGCGTTGACGGTCGTGCCCCAGGGGTGCGCGCCGGCCTGCGTCTGGACCATGCTCGTGACGACCGTCACGCCGGTCACGAAACGGCCCATCACCTCGCGGTAGCGCTCCGCGTCCACGGGCGGCAGCGTGAGGCGGGTCCCGGTGGCGTCGGACATCGCGGCCCAGTCTAGGACGGTAGACTCGTGCACGGGGCGGAGGGCCAAGGAGGCGGCATGGCGGCGCACGATCGTGCGAGCGAGACGGACCGCGAGCGGCAGCCGTGGGCGCTCGTCCTGGGCGCGAGCAGCGGCTTTGGTGAGGCGACCGCCCGCGCGCTGGCGGCCGATGGCTACGACATCGCCGGGGTCCATCTCG
Organism: Candidatus Limnocylindrales bacterium; assembly: GCA_036561685.1. Taxonomy (GTDB): domain Bacteria; phylum Chloroflexota; class Limnocylindria; order Limnocylindrales; family CSP1-4; genus DASPUH01. Next base: position 8,692 of record DATBOX010000151.1, read on the forward strand.
ACCGGCGCCAGGGGATGGCCCACGTGGCCGAGGTGACGGCGGCCATCGAGGCGGCCGGCCGCACGGCCCACTTCGCCAACATGAACGCGGCCGACGACGAGCGGCGCGCCGAATTCCTGGCCGGGCTCCGCTCCCTGTTCGACGCCCAGCGCGAGCGCACCGGGAAACGCCCGTATGTCCGGGTGCTCCTCCATTCGCTCGCCTTCGGGACGTTGAAGCCGTTCCTGGCGCCCGACCCGGAGGCGGCCATCAGCCGCAAGAACATGGAGATGACGCTCGACGTGATGGCCCACAGCCTCGTCTACTGGGCGCAGGACCTGTGGCGCGGCGGCTTCCTCGAGGCGGGCTCCAAGATCTACGCCATGACCAGCGAGGGCTCCAGCCGGGTCATCGACAGCTACGGCGCGGTGAGTGCCGCCAAGTCGGCGCTGGAGTCGCACTGCCGCCAGCTGGCCATGGAGTTCGCGCGGCGCCATGCCGACGTGGCCGTCAACGCGATCCGCGCGGGGGTCACCGTGACGCCCGCGCTGATGCAGATCCCCGAGCACGATGCGCTCATCGACCACGCCACCAAGCGCAACCCCAGCGGGCGCATGACGACCGTTGGCGACGTGGCCAGCGTGATCGTGCGGCTCTCCCAGGACGGCACGTCGTGGGTGACCGGCAACGTCATCGGCGTGGATGGGGGCGAGTTCATCAGCGGATGAGCCGGGTGCCCCGATGAAGCGCCTGGTCGTGCTCGGATCGCTGAACGTGGACCTGGTCGTGGCGGGGGTCCGTCTGCCGGCGCCCGGCGAGACCGTCACCGGCGGCCGCTTCGAGCAGCACCACGGGGGCAAGGGCGGGAACGCCGCGGTGGCCGCGGCGCGCGCCCTGCGGGGTGGTCCGCTGGAGGGTCGGGTGGCCGTCGTGGGTGCCGTCGGCGACGACGACCACGGTCGGGCCTCGCTCCAGGCGCTGCGCGACGAGGGCATCGACGTGGCGGCGGTCCACGTGCTTGACGAGGCCGCGACGGGCGTCGCCCTGATCGTCGTGGCCCCCGACGGCGAGAACCAGATCGCGGTGGCCTCCGGCGCCAACGCCCGACTCGAGGCCGCCCCCACCGAGGCGACGATCCGCTCGCTCCTCACGGACGGCGGCGTCCTGCTCAGCAGCCTGGAGGTGCCGGCGGACGTGGTCGAGGCCGGCGCCCGGGCTGCCCGGGAGGTCGCTGCGACCGTCGTCCTGGTCCCGGCGCCGGCTGGCGCGCTCACCCCCGCGCTCGCCGACCTGGCCGACGTCCTGACCCCGAACGAGGTCGAGCTGGCGGCCCTTGGCGGGGTGAGTGGACTCCTGGCCGGCCGACCGGCGTTGCGGCTGGCGGTCACCCTTGGCGCGGCGGGCGTACGACTGGCCGGCCCGGGTCGCGCTGAGGTTCGGCTGCCGGCCTATCCCGCGGCCGTCGTGCGCGACACGACCGGCGCGGGCGACACGTTCAGCGGCGTCCTCGCCGCGAGCCTGCTGGAGGAGCGGCCATGGGAGGACGCCGCGCGGCGGGCCACGATCGCCGCCGGGCTCTCGGTCGCGGTGGCCGGCGCCCGCGAGGGCATGCCGGTGCGCGCCGCGATCGACACTGCCGAGGTGATGGAACACCGCGAGGCCTGAGTCGCGATCCCCGCGTGGACCTATGTCGCGCACGCGATATGGGCCCCGGGGTCGCCCCCCTACACTCGCGGCCATGGTCACCTGCCGCGCATGCGGGGCGGAGAACCCTGGCCGCGCCCGGTTCTGCCTTGACTGCGGCGTGCGCCTGGTCGTGGCGGCGTCCGACCAGACCTCTCGCCGGACCGTCACGATCCTCTTCAGCGACATCGTGGGCTCGACCGAGCTCGGCGAGCAGCTGGATCCGGAAGCGCTGCGGGCCGTGCTCGGCGAGTACTTCGCGGCGATGCAGGGAGCCATCGAACGCCATGGCGGCGCCATCGAGAAGTTCATCGGCGACGCGATCATGGCCGTCTTCGGCCTGAGCACCATCCACGAAGATGACGCGCTGCGGGCGGTGCGAGCGGCCGCCGAGATGCGCGCCGCTCTCGCCGACCTCAACGTGGAGCTCCAGGGCCGCCGCGGCGTGACCATCGCGATGCGCATCGGGGTCAACACCGGCCTGGTGGTGGCCGGCGATCCGTCCGCGCGCCAGACGATGGTGACCGGCGACACGGTGAACACGGCGGCCCGGTTGGAGCAGGGCGCTGCCTCCGGCGAGATCCTCATGGGCCTGACGACATGGCAGCTCGTGCGTCACGCCGTCGTGGGCGAAGAGGTTCCCGCGCTGCCGGCCAAGGGCAAGGCCGAGCCGGTGCCCGCCGTGCGGCTCGTCTCCGTGAGCCCGGCGGCAGGCCGGCGGACCGCGGCAGGCACGACTTCGCTGGTCGGGCGGGAGATGGAGCTCGCTCAGCTCGCCGCCATCTTCGACGGCGTCGTCAGCGACCGGACCACGGCCCTCGTGACCCTCGTGGGGCCGGCGGGCGTCGGCAAGACCCGCCTGACCGACACCTTCGTCGCTTCCGTGGCCGACCGCGCCACCATCCTGCGGGGCCAGTGCCTGTCCTATGGCGAAGGGATCACGTACTGGCCGATCCGAGAGGTCGTGCTCGCGGTCGCTGGTATCCGGGACGGGGACTCGGCAGGCGACGGCCTCGCCCGCCTGGTGCGACTCATGCGCGGCATGCGTGATGGACGCCCCATCGCGGCTCGGCTCGCCACTCTCATCGGACTCAGCGGGGAGTCGTTCGCCCAGCCGGAGCTCTTCTGGGCCGTCCGCCGCGTGTTCGAACACCTCGCCGCGGAGCGTCCGTTGGTGCTCATCATCGACGACATCCAATGGGCCGAGCCCACGCTCCTGGAGCTGATCGACCACCTCGTCGGCCAGGCCCGTGATGCGCCGCTCCTGGTCCTGTGTCCGGCTCGCGATGAACTGCTGGAACGGGCGCCGGAGCGGACGGCGGCCGGACCCAGGTCCGTCGTGATGCGCGTGGACGGCCTGACCGGGGGAGCGACGACGGCCCTCATCGACGAGCTGCCGGGCGGCTCGGCGATCCCGCCCGAGGTGCGCCAGCGCATCCTCGCCACCGTGGAGGGCAACCCGCTCTTCCTGGAGGAGATGGTGCGGCTGGTCGTGGAGGAGGGCGACGCGGCCATCTTCCCGCCGACGATCCAGGCGCTCCTGGCGGCCCGGATCGACGCGCTGCCCATGCCGGAGCGGAGCGTCGCCCAACGGGCGTCCGTCGCCGGCCGGGTGTTCGAGGAGGTGGCCGTCGTCGCCCTCACCCCGCCCGCCGCACGACCCGAGATCACCGCCAGCCTGCTGGGTCTGGTGCGCCGTGAAGTCGTTGCGCCCGAGCGATCGCCGTTGACCCTGGACGAGGCCTATCGGTTCCGTCACGTGCTGCTGCGCGACGCCGCGTACGAGGCGTTGGCCAAGGCGGATCGAGCGGGCCTCCATGTGCGCTTCGCTGACTGGCTCGAGCAGGCGGCGGGCGACCGCCGCATGGAGTACCAGGAGATCCTGGGGTATCACCTCGGCCAGGCCTATCGCTATCGCGTTGACCTCCGGGAGAACGACGACCTCACCGCGTCGATCGGGGCCCGCGCCGCGACCCACCTGGGGGCCGCGGGCAAGCGCGCGGCCGACCGTGGGGACGGTCTGGCGGCGTGCCGCCTGTTGGGGCAGGCGACGGCGCTACCGGCCCTCGACGAGCACGCCCATGTCCGGTGGCTCGTCGAGTTTGCCCTGGCCCTCCAGGGCGTGGGGCTCATCGGCGAGGCGCGGTCACGGGCCGAAGACGCCCTGCGATCGGCGCTGGCCCTCGGAGATCGCGGCCTGGCCGCACGGGCACGCGTCGCGCTCGTCGACCTGAGACAAGCGGAGGGCACGGTCGTAGCGTTCGATCCCGCGATCCGATCCGAGATCGCCCTGGCCCTTGCTGATGCCGACGCCTCCGGCGACCACCTGGCCCTGGCCGATACCGAGGACGCGCTCGCCCGGGCTGCCTGGAATGAAGGAGCCGAGAGCGAATCGGAGGTCCATACGCGCCTCGCCATCGACCATGCGACGATGGCCGGCGAGATCCGGTTCGCGCTCGCGACCGAGCTGAATCTCCTCGTCGGGGTATTCGCCGGTGAGACGCCGGCCAGCGAGGTCGCGGCGCAAGCGCAGGCGTTGTCTGTCCGGGCGGCCGACTACCCCACGGTCCGAGCGGAAGCGATCAGCCTCCTTGGCATCTCTGAGGCGATGCTTGGTCGCTTCGAGGACGCGCACCGCAGCCTGGATGAGAGCATCGCGCTCTTGATCGATCTTGGCGCCGCCAGCTCCCTGGTCAACGTCCGTACGTACAAAGCCTGGATCCACCGCCTGGCCGGCGAATGGCCCGCCGCGGAAGCGGTCCTGCGCGACGCCTTGGCCGAGGCCGACGCGATGGGCGATCTGGGGTTCAAGAGCTTCGTCTCCTGTCGCCTCGCCGAGGTGCTGGTCGCGGAGGAGCGATACGACGAGGCTGAGGCCGCGTTGGTCGTCGCGGCACGCAGCCCCGTTGCCGCGACGCGGTCCCGGATCAGCGGGGCTCAGGCGCGGATCAAGGCGGCCCGGGGCGACCCTACGGCGAAGCAGGAGGTCGAGCCGCTGCTCGCCATGACGGCGGGATGGCCGTGGCCCAACGTCAGGGCGGAGGCCTTGCGCGATGCGGCCTTCGTCATGAAGGCCCTTGGCGATCGTGATGCGGCACGCTCGTTCGCCGGCGAGTCTGCCGCGCTGAGTCGCGCCAAGGAGAACCTGGCGCTGGCGGGTCAGATGGACGCGTTTGTCCGCGACCTCTGACGCCCGCCTGGCGACGCGTCGCGACCCCTCGTCAGGGGATGTAGTACCAGTCCTCCACGTTCCACAGCTCGCCGAACGACGAGGGGGCGTAGCCGGGCCAGTTGCCCATGTGGTTGCTGATGCCGGTCACTTCCGCACGGTAGAAGAGCGGGATCTCCGGGGTGCCGGCGATGTACGCGTCCTGGACGGCTTTCGAGGCATCGGCCTGGGCCTGCAGGTCGACGGCGCTCTTGAGGGTCGCCAGGGCCTCGTCCATGGCCGGATCGCTGAAGCGCGTGTCGTTGCCGCCCGAGTGGTCGCCCTTCTCCGGCCACTGGTCGGAGGCGTACGTGTAGTAGTAGTCGTTGTACGGGCTGCCGCTGACGACATAGGTGAACGCGGCGAGGTCGTAGTTGCCGCGGTAGATGCTGCAGTCCGTGGTGGGGGTGGTGTCCGACCAGGCGGCATACAGGACCGATGAGGCGTCCACCGTCTTGACGTAGCTCTTGACGTGGACGGCGGCCAGGTAGCCCTGGACCTTCTGCAGCTCGGTGAGTTCAGCGCTGCTCGAGGCGAAGGTGCACAGCTCCAGGTTCAGGTCCTTGCCCTGGTACTGGAAGTC
>DATBOX010000152.1:0-23493 GCA_036561685.1 Candidatus Limnocylindrales bacterium
CTGATGTAGCCCGCCACCTCCTTGAGCAGTCGGCCTGCGAGGCGGGGTGGGGCGAGCGCGGCGAGGCAGTCGGCCAGCTTGGGGAAGCCCTGCGACAGTTCGATCCAGCCACCGTCGACCAGGGCGATCGCCCGCACCGCGGTGGGGTGGCTCGACGCCAGTTGCAGCACGACGTTGCCGCCCCATGATTGCCCGGCCGCGATCGGCCGATCCAGTCCCATGCGCTCGATGAGGGCCGCCAGGTCGTCGGCGACCGTGGGCACGTCGTAGCCGTCGTCGGGCTTGGAGGATCGCCCGTGGCCGCGCAGGTCGACCGTCACGACCGGGTGGCCCATCGCCGTGAGGGCCTGGGCCACGCCATCCCACATGCGGGCGTTGGAAGCCAGGCCGTGGACCAGCAGGAAGGTCGGCGGCCGCGCCGGTCCGTATGGCGCCCATCGATCGGCCGCCAGCTCGACGCCTGGGGATACCTCGATTCGCTCCGTCATCACCAGGTCATGGTAGGTTGCATCGATGGCAGACGGTCGGGAACTCGGCTGGAACGAGGCGATCGTCAAGGACTTCCACGACCATGCCGGGCAGATCACCCTGGGCCGGCTGGCCGGGAGCCGGATGCTCCTGATGACGACGATCGGCGCGCGCACGAGCGAGAAGCACACCGTGCCGCTCGGCTACGACCCCGACGGCGCCGACTACATCGTGGTGGGGTCCAACAGCGGCCTGGACAAGCAGCCCGCCTGGCTGGCCAACATCGCGGCCAACCCGGTCGTCAGCGTCGAGGTGGGCACCGAGTCGTTCCAGGCCCGGGCGGTGCCAACGGCCGGCGCGGAGCGGCGGCGCCTGCTGGATGCTCGCATCGCCCGGGTGCCGATCTTCGGCGAGTACGAGGTCAAGGCCGCGCCGCGAGAGCTCGCCGTCGTGCGCATCACGAGGATCGACGACTAGGTGGCCGCGCGGAGGGGACGAGCCTAGCGCCTCGTCTCGTACCTGGTCAGAACCACCCCGCCGGGAAACTGCCGCGTCTCCATCAGGTTCAGGTTCACCCAACTATCGAGCGCGGTGAAGAACGGCGTGCCGCCGCCCACCAGGACCGGATGGGTCACGATCGTGTACTCGTCGATCAGCCCGGCCCGCATGGCCGCCCCGGCGAGCGTTGCACCACCGACCCTCATCGGCTCGCCGTCCTCAGCCTTGAGCCGGGTGATCTCCGCGACCGCGTCGCCGTTGACCAGGCGGGCGTTCCAATCGACAGCGTCGATCGTCGAGGAGAACACCACCTTCGGCGTGTCCCGCCAGTTCCGCGCGAACTCGATCTGCGCCGGGGAGGCACCGGGCTGCAGGTCGCCGGTCGGCCAGTAGGAACTCATCGCCTCCCACAGCTTGCGCCCGTACAGCAACAGGCCGATCGCCCGCTCCTGATCGAGCCACCACTGAAACAGCTCGTCGCTCGGCCCGCTCCACCCGAGGTCGTCGCCGGGCGCGGCGATGTAGCCATCCAGTGTCAGGTTCATGCCGTAGATCAGTTTCCGCATCGCGCCATGCCTTCCGTCAGCCGGTCTCGGAAGTCTAGATCGGTTCAGCGCCCGGACCGATCGGTGCGCGGCCTGGCTCTGGCGGGCCCGAGCATCAGCCCCTGGCGGACCGCCGATAGCGATGCAATCGCAAGGTCCGCCACCCGCTTTCTGCATGCGTCGGCAAGCCCGTACCTGCGAAGGTGACGGCCGTTACGCAAACGGGACAGCCCCGCTCGGGCCCCCGCCCAATGAGGAGGTTCGAAACCATGGGCATCATCGCCTGGATCGTGCTCGGTGCGATCGCCGGCTTCATCGCGTCGTTCCTGATGGGCACGCGCGAAGGGATCATCGGCACCGTCGTGCTCGGGATCATCGGTGCGGTGGTCGGCGGCTTCATCGCCGGCGACATCTTCCACGCTGCCGACGTGACCGGCCTGAACCTGGAAAGCATCGTCGTGGCCATCCTCGGCGCGGTCGTCGTGCTGTTCGTGTGGCACGCCCTTACCGGTCGTCGGACCAGCACGGTCTGACCCACGCCACCGCGTGGGACCGCCGCGATGACCGACCCAGCCCTGGCCCTCCGGGCCACGTCGGACGCTTTGCTCGCCGATATCAGCCGCCTGGCCGATCTCGAGCGGGCAAAGCGGCATCTCACGCCCGGTGATCCCAAGCTCGTCGAGGTCTCGACGGAGATCGAGCTGATCGCCGACCGGGTCCTGCAGCGCACCAGCGAGGAGCGTGCCCTCAGCGAGGACGCCCACGCCATGGTGGAGCTGGGCGTCGAACGGGCGCCCGAGCAGTCGATCGAAGAGACCGACCCCTCGCGGCCCCCGATCCAAACCCCGGCGCCGCCGCCCGTGGTCAAGCCCCGCGCCATGCAGGAGATCCTGGACGAGTGGCGCGATGCCGAGCGCCGTGCCGGCGAGGCGCTCCCCGGCTCGCCGGAGGCCGAGCTGGCCAGGGCCCAGGCCGAACGCTACAAGGCCGAATACCACCGCGCCTACCAGGCCGCTCACGACGACCACGCGGGACGTCAGACCTGACGGCCCCTCCCATGAAGGAGTCCCATCTCATGACGAAGTCAGATCTGACGAAGACCGCTGATCAGGCCAGGAGCACGCTCAGCGACGGCGCCGATGCCCTTCGCGACGGCGCCGACGAGCTCGCCAGCCAGCTGCCGGCCGCGTTCGAGGCGCTCCAGTCCGGGGCCAAGGCGACCACGGACTCGATGCGTCGGATGCCCGATGAGAACCTGCGGCTGATGCTGGCCATGTCGGCCAGCCTGGGCGTGGGGCTCTACATGGCCGGGTCGCCTCGGGTCGTGACGCTTGCCGCGCTCGCGCCGGCGCTGCTGATCGCGGGGGTCTGGATGACCCGGCCGATGGGCGGGCGTGCCCATTGAACGAGTCGAATGGCATCATGGGGCGTATGAAGAGCCAGCCCCTGGTCCTGGTCGCCGACGACGAACCGCGCATCACGAAGCTCGTGGCCGTCACCCTGGGTGACGAGGGCTTCCGCGTGGTCACCGCCGGCGGCGGCGAGGAGGCCCTCCGCAAGGCGGAGGAGATCCGGCCCGACATCGTCCTGCTGGACATCGTCATGCCCGACCTGGACGGCATCGAGGTCATGCGCCAGCTGCGCGAGTTCCGCTCGGTGCCGGTCATCCTGCTGACCGCCAAGGGCTCCACGGCCGACAAGGCGAAGGGCCTGGACCTGGGCGCCGACGACTACATCGCCAAGCCCTTCCATCCCGACGAGCTGGCCGCCCGCGTGCGGGCCGTCCTGCGGCGAGCCGCCGGGGTCACGACCGGCCGCGGCATCGTCCACATCGGGGACGTGGAGATCGACCTCGAGCGGCGCATGATGACCAAGGCCGGCGAGCCGGTCCAGCTCAGCCGGACCGAGTGGCTGCTGCTCCAGCACCTGGCCACCAACGCCAACAAGGTCGTCCTTCACAGCGAGCTGCTGACCAAGGTGTGGGGCCCCGAGTACCGCGACGACCTGCAGTACCTGCGCGTGTGGGTCAGCCGGGTCCGCCGCAAGCTGGGCGCCGCACCGGGCGAGCCCGGCCCGATCACGACCTACCAGGGCATCGGCTACGTGCTGAACGTCGACGAGGCGCCGACCCTGGAGGCCGCGCCCGCGGACGTGCCGTCGGCCGTCGGGTGAGCGCGGATCCCCGCGCCGCAGACGGCGAGGCGATCCTGGTGACGCTCTCGGCGCTGGTGATGGCCGGCCCGGACGCGCCCGTCGCGGCACCTGACGCCGCCGACGCGCTCGAACGGCTCGCTTCGTTGAACCGCACCGTCGTGCTGGCCGGGGACGCGGTCGCCGGACGGCGCCTGCCGGAAGATCGCGACGCCCGCGAACGTTGGGTCCGGGCCGCCATCGGGCGGGACGTCCCGATCGAGGTCGCGCCATTCTCCGCGCCGGTGTGGGACCTCCATGACGCCGCCGGCGAGGCCCATGCCCAGGACGCCTGGCAGGGCGTGCGTTCGGCACACGGCGCGGTCTGGCTGATCACCGACGGTCGGGATGACGTCCGACCGGCTCGCCGCGCCGGGTTGCGCATCGTCTTCGTCGGCCCGCGGCCCGCCGGCGGGCCGCTCGCCGCCCAGGCGGACATCGCGGCGCGTGATCTGGCCGATGCCGTCCGCCTCCTGCTGGCACAGGAGCTTTTCGGGCAGGTCCCCGCCGCCTAGCCATGGCCGACAAGCCGCCGCGTCCGCAGGTCATCGTCGTCAAGCGCGGCGACCATGGCTGCATCATCACGGTGATCCTGCTGATCATCGCGTGGCCCCTGGCGGTCCTGTACTGGGTGGTGCGGCTCCTGACCTGGGCGATCGGGGCCCTCCTGGACTGGATCACGCTGGGCTTCCTGCGGCGAAGGCGCTGACCGGTCGACCGGTCAGCGCGGCCAGCTGCGAGGGTCCCGCAACGCCCATGCGCCGGCGTGCAACCGTCCCGCACGGCCGCCACGGGTACGGTCGATTCCGCCCGTCTCCGTGGATCGTCCCATCTGCGGGGACGGGCATAATCCCGCGATGACCACGCCCCGCGACCCGGCCCCGGCATCGGCTCCGGGGGCGGTCCGTCGAGGCCGGCACAGCCTGCTGGACCGGCTCTCTTCGAGCGTCCCGGCGCGGCGGTGGTTCCGGCGCAGTGAAGGCCTGTCCACGCGCGAGGCGTGGGCCCGCTACGCCGTGGCGCTCGGCCTGGGGCTTGGCGCGATCGCCGTCAAGAGCGTCGTGGACGCGAGCCTCGGCAACAGCACCGGCTTCCTGGCCTACGTGGCGGCGGTCATCATCGCCGCGCGGATGGGCGGCCTGGGCGGCGGCCTCATCACCACCTTCGTCTGCGCGGCCGGGCAGCTCCTCGTCTTCGACCTGGCCGACGGCGCGCCGCTCCTGCCGGTGGACCTGCTGCGCATCGGCTGGTTCACCGCCAACGGCGTGCTCCTGTCGGTCGTCGCCTCCGGCCTGCGCCGCGCCTCGGTGGCCCAACAAGCGGCCCGCGCCCAGGTGACCGACCTGCTGGGTACGGTCAGCCGCTTCAAGGCCACGGTCGATGCCTCGCTGGAGGCCGTCTTCATGTTCGACCCGCGCAGCCTGCTCGTGACGTACGCCAACCGCGGCGCCGGGGAGCTGCTGGGCGCGGAGCCGGACGCGATCGTGGGGCGCCGCCTCGTCGATCTCCAGCCGATGCTCAGCGAGGTCGCCCTGCGCGACGAGCTCCAGCCCCTCGCCCAGGACACCACCGATGCCGTCCGCTACACGAGCGTCATCGAGCGGGAGGACGGCCGCCACGTCCCGTTCGAGGCCACGGTGCAGCACGTCCGTCTGCCCGGCGAGCCCGGGACGATGGTGCTGAACGCGCGCGACATCAGCGAGCGGATCGAGGTCCAGGCCCGTCTCGCTCGCGTGGCGAGCGATGAGCGGCGACAGGCGGCCGAGCTGCGAGCCGTCATCCAGGCGATGGGCGAGGCCGTGCTCGTGGTGGCCCCCCGGGGTGACATCCGCCTGGCCAACGACGCCGCCCGGGCGATGCTGGGTTCGGTTCCCAAGGCGCTCTCGGAGCTCCCTGGCCTGCTGGGCGTCGCGGAAGCTGACCTGCCCCGACTCGGCGCGTTCCACGCGGCCCAGGTCATCCCCGTCAGGGGCGGTGGGTGGCTGGAGGTGGCCGCCTACCTCACCGATGCCATCGGCGCTGAGGCGGAAGGCCATTCGACGATCCTTATCCTGCGCGACGTGACCGCCGCGCGCCAGGCGGAACAGGCGCGCGAAGCGTTCATCGGCGTGCTCTCGCACGAGTTGCGGACGCCGGTCACGACCATCTACGGCTACGCCAAGGTGCTCCGCCGCCCCAACCGCAGGACGCCACCCGCGGAGATGCTGGCCGACATCGAGATCGAGGCCGACCGCCTCTACCGCATCGTGGAGGACCTCCTGGCCCTCAGCCGGGTCGAAGGGGGCATCACGGTCGCCGGCGAGCCGCTGCTGATCCAGCACCTCGCTGAGCCACTCGTGACCTCCGAGGCGCAGCGCTGGCCGGCCATCCACTTCGAGGCCGAGGTGCCACGTGACCTGCCGGCGGTGTTCGGCGAGCGCACCTACGTGGAGCAGGTCCTGCGCAACCTGCTCTCCAACGCCGCCAAGTACAGCCCGCCCGATTCGACCGTTACGCTGGTCGCCACGTCGACGCCCACGGACGTGCTGGTGCGCGTCCTGGACCGCGGCGCAGGCATCGCCGACGGCGAGTCCGATCGCCTCTTCCAGCTGTACTACCGATCGCCGCGTACGGCCCGCCAGGCGACCGGGGCGGGCATCGGGCTGTATGTCAGCCGCGAGCTCATCCAGGCCATGGGCGGGCGGATCTGGGCCGACCCACGCGAGGGCGGCGGCTCGGACTTCGGCTTCAGCCTCCCACGGTGCGAGGAAGCCTAGCCTTAGGCCTTGACGAGCGGCATCTCCACGACGTGCTCGGCAAGGAACCAGACCTGCAGCTCGTGGCGCCGCAGGACGTCGCTCATGAGCACGTCGTTGGAGCCCCAGTCCTCGCTCTCTTCCGTGGCCTTGATGGCCGCGCGGACGCGCTTGATGACCGTCTCGTGGGCCTCCAGGAGGCGGTCGATCATGGACGGCACGGCCTCCGCGCCGTCCGGCGGGCGGGGGATCGCGGTCAGCTCGGCGGCGTGGCGGGGATCACCGACGGCGATCCCGCCCAGCGACTGGACGCGCTCGGCGATGAGATCGACCAGCTCCAGCTGCTCACCGGCGTGCTTGTCGAACAGCAGGTGCAACTGGTAGAAGGTCGGGCCGGCCACCAGCCAGTGCTGCTTCTTGTAGAGGGCCGTGAGGATCATCGTGTCGGCCAGGATCTCGTTGAGCAGCCGGCAGCTCTGGGCCCGGGCCTTCGAACCTAGCCCGATCGGCAGGTCGCGCAGCGTGCCGAACCCTTGCGCGGCGGGTCCGTGCTGGCCAAGGCGGGGCTCGGGGGAGATCGCCTTCCGTCCGTTGGTCGAGACAGCCATGTGGTGTACCTCATCGAGTTGGTGGGTTGCGCAGGCAACGTACGGCGTCGCACGGGTCGCGCCCGTTGGTGCGTGGACGGCTGCCCTTGCAAGGTGCTTGCAAGAGAGCGCACTAGTCCGACGCCTCACGCCGTTCAGGCCGCTCGCCATCCGGCGGGCGGCCTGAACGTGTCTCCGGACCGGACGGTCCCACCGCGGGCGCTTCGCCGCGGATGGCCCGCATCAGCGCCTCGACCTCTTCCTCGGCGGCGCGTCGCTCGGCGGACCCGAACGGGGCCAGGGAGCGCCGCGCGTCAGCCTCTCGGAGGCGGCTGAGCAGGGTACGGAGCTGAGGCGGCACAACCTCTACTGTCCCGCGCGCCAGGTTGCCGCGCGGCTCGGTCGGCCCTGATACGCCTTGCATCCGCATCGCAGCCGTGAGGTCGCCTGTACTATGCGCAGCGACCGCCAAACGCCGTGCTCACCCAGGCGCGGCATCTCACGGGGACCGGAGTCGCCTGATCCATGCGCGTCGCTGCACGCGAACTCACGACGGTCCGGCAGGGGACCATGCTGGCCCGTTACGCCGTGCTGGGGCCGGTGGCCTTCGCGCAGGTGGAGTTCGGTCCGGGCGGCACGCGCGGCACCGCGGCAGAAGAGCCGTGCGAGCAGGCGCACTGGGGCCTGGTGCTGCGGGGACGGATCCACTTCGAGGAGGGGGCTCGGACCACCGAGTTCGCGGCGGGGACCGCCTTCTACGTGCCGGGCGGAGGCTCCCCCCATCGTTTCGTCGCCGCCGGAGCGTGCACGGTCGCCGGCTTCTCGCCGGTCGAAGCGCCGATCGACACGTCCGCCGAGGCGCTCGCCGCGCGTGGCGTCGAGCTGGTGGTATCACCCCGACCGCAACGACCGCCGCCCCCGATGCTTCACGTGGCCGGTGAAGCCACCGTGAGCCGGACGGTCGATGGCATCGAGGGGGAGAGCGCGGTGATGGGCCCCTGGACGTTCATGCGCACCACGTATGGCGCGCTGAGCGGCTTCGTCTCGGGCCCGTGCGACCTGCCCCACTGGGGCCTGGTGCTCACCGGCGAGGTCGTCCACTCGTGGGAGGACGGCCTGGAGCTGCTCACCCCGGGCGACGTCTTCTACGTCCCGCCCGGTCCGCCCGGCCATCGATTCGAGGTCGCCGACTCGGCCACGATCGTCGACTACACCCCCACGTCGGCGCTTGAAGGCCCGGCTCGCCGCCCGGCCTACCGTGACGCCGCGCGTGTGCGTCGCGATCCCGGGGTGGCCGCCTAGGGGCCCGCGGCGTCCGCCCCGAGCGCGGCCAGCCAGGTGCGCAGTTGCCGGTAGACGGCCGGGGCCCCCTCGAGTGGGTCGGCCGCGGGCTGCCAGGCCGCCGGGCACAGGATGAACGGCTCGGTCTGCCAGCCCCCGAGGCCGCCGTGCGACCCCACGAGTTCTTCCATGCCGACGACTTGGCCGCTGGCCGGATCCAGTCGGCCGAGGAGCATCAGGTCACCCGCGTGCTCCAGATCGTCAACCTGCGTCAGGGCCTCGGCGGCGTCGACGCCGAACGCGTCGACGGGGTCATCACCGTTCGCCGCGGTCCCGGCCGAAAGCTCACGCTCGCCGCTCGCCCCGATCGCGACGGTATGGCCCTCGTCGGTCCGGACCAGGACTGCGCCGATCCCCGGATGCTGCGCCAGCGTCTTGATGAGGCCGGGGTAGGCCCGTTCGATCGCCGACCTCGTCATACGCCCGGCCACCTTGGCGAAGTAGACGTGGGCGAGGCTGCCCGACGCGCACACCACGGCGTCCGGCTTCACCGACGCGTGGTCGCCGCTGCGTGTCTGGACCCGAACCCGGTTCAGGAAAGCCGGACCCTGGCGGGCCAGGAACGGCGCGAACCCGGTGCCCCGGCCGAGCTCGGCGGCGATGCGGCGCCCGGTGCCGGCGGTCTCGGCGGGTTCCGCACTGCCGATGACCACCGCGTCACCCGGCAGCAGCTTGCCCAGGAAGGCTTCCACCGGCTGGCCGTACCGCTGGCGGAAGCTGGGACCGAGGCTCTGGCCGTGGTCGGACAGGATGACCAGGTGGTAGCGGCGCGTCGCGTGGACCTCCGCCTTGAGAAGCGAGCCGATCGCGCGATCGATGCCCTCGAGCGCGTCGATGGACTCCCGCCGCTCCGGTCCGCAGTGGTGCGCGACCGCGTCGTACGCCGTGTAGTCGACGAAGATGATCGGCGCTCCGCGGTACATCTCCTCGATGACCAGGGCGGTGGAGACGGTTCGCAGGCCCACGTTCGTCACCGCCCGCTCGACCGCATAGTGGAGGTCACGGTGCATGCGCGGCGCCACGCCACGCCCTCGCTGGTGTTCCGCCTGGTAGAGCTCCTTGATGATCTCCCCCAGGGTGAGCACGGCCAGGCGCGTGTAGTTGATGGTGCTGACAAAGAAGCCTCGCGCGCGGCGTTCCTCGTCGGGCGGCGGCTCGGCGCGGATCGTGGCCATCGTCAGGTAGCTGCGCGGCGCGTCGCCGCTGAAGAGGTTGCCGATGCTCGCGCCGTCATCGGCGAGCAGGCCATGGCCGTCGCTGATCCGCTCCAGCACCGCACTGGCATCCTCCGGATGGTTGGCCACCATCACGCGGCCCGTTTCCTTCTCGTACCAGCGAAAGCCGGGGATGGCGTCACCGTTCCCGTGCAGGATGCCCGCCTGGCTGGCCGGGGTCGTGGGCGGCAGCCGGGGCCGCCACGAATGGAGCGCCGCGTCGCCCGAGCGGAGCATGCGGTCCACGTTGGGCATGTGGCCTGCTCGGAGGGCCCCTTCCAGCACCGGCCGGCCCACGCCGTCCAGCTGGATGATCAGCAGGCCATGGTCGCGCGACGCCGCGACGACGCCGCGGCGGGCGATGAGGCGCCGGACGAGGACGCTGTAGTACGAGTCGTCGTCACTGACCGAGACGACATCCGCCAGGAACCCATTGAGGAGGGTCAGGATCAGGGTGCCCCCGAGGGCGGTCGGCAGCCCGTCGACATGGATGCCCGGGACGACCTGGCCCACGAGCAGGATGGCGACGAACTCGACCGCCAAGCCCGCCACCTGGACGACCAGGATCGGCAACCGCACGAACAGCCAGTGGCCGATCAGTCCGGCCGCGGCGTTGGCTGCCGCAAGCAGGGCGCCGCCGAGGAGGAGCGGACCCAGCCCGTCCACCTGCAGGCCGGGCAGCACCCAGGCGGTCAGCGCCAGGGCCAGGCAGGCGACGACGAACTCGAGGACCGTCCGCCTGAGGACGGCGAACCTGGTCGGTCGCCACTCCCACATGAGACGCGCCTGCACCCGCGGGTCCGCGCCATCCCAGGATCCAGCTGTCAGGCCCATCGGCTCACGGTAGCGTTCGCCGGGCGCCCTGCAAGGGGTGTCCTCACGACTGTCGCGGGATTGCAAGGCCCGAGGCCGCCGCCGCCACGCCCGACGGCGGATGCGCCTGCGATCGTGCGTGTCGCACTCATAGGGATACTCCTCGCTCGCGGAGGCCGATCCGGCCGTGGTCATCTTCAGTGCCCTGTTCACCGCCCTGCAGCGCCTCATGGGCGACGTCGCCACCACGACCGTGGGTTGGGCGACCGTGCTGCTCTTCGGCCGCGTGCCCCAGGCGCAGCAGCGGCTGCTCGCCCTGATCACCCTGGGCTCCCTCGTGTGGTTCCTGGCGGTGGTGTGTGTCGTGCTGCCGGCTGCCGGCGGACTCGTCATCTCCCTCGTGCCACGGCCGGGCTTCGTCCTCGTGGCGTGGCTGCAGGTCTTGATCCTGGTCCTCGCCATCGGCCTGCCCCTTGCCATCGGTTTGGCGACGGCGACCGTGGACGAAGACTCGCACGGGCCCGCGGCGCTGGCCAGCCACGTCATCCGCGGTTACCCGCTCGCCGCCGTCCTGGGCGCGACCACGATCTTCCTGATCGGGTTGAGCCTGACGCTCAAGATCCGCGCCCTCCAACGCGGCTGGGAGGCCGCTCACCTGCCGATGATCATCAAGCCCGGCTGCTATGACGCTGTGGCGACGGACCTGGAGGCCGCCCTGCGCGACGCCGGCCTGCAGGTGCATCGAGGGCGTGCGCCCTGGGCCCTGACGGTCCCGCCCAAGCTGATCGTGGCCGTCGGCGGTGGCGTGGCACGCCACCTCGTGCCCGACGAACTGGCCGAGTTCACCAGCGATGACCTGTGGATCCTGCTGTACCCGTCGGACGTCGCGCTCGTGGGCAAGAAGGAGCTCGTCGCCCGTGCCCGCGCGGCGATCGCCGTGCGGCTGACCTTCGCGGAGGTCTACATGACGTCGGCCAAGGAGTCCGAGCAGATCGAGGACCGCCTGGCGCGCCTGGCTGGAGCCAGCCACGTTTCGGCCACGGACTTCCGGCCCGTCGACGACCTGCTGGCCAGCCTGGCGGTGCCGTACGACGAGTGGCAGACGCTCTACCGGCTTCGGCTCCAGGTGGAGCTGCAACACCGGCCGAGCCCAGCGTGACGCGTGCCTTGGTCGTGGGTCGGATCCGTCGGGGCCGCCCGATCGAACCGATGGTCGCCACGGTCCGCGACTCTCTTCGGGCTGCCGGGTGGCAGGTCGATGGCAAGGTCGTCCGCCGCAAGCGCGCCATGACCCGGCGCGCGGCGAAAGCCGTCGCGGCCGGCTGCGACGTGGTCGTGGTGGTCGGTGGCGACGGCGCGGTCCTGCGCGTCGCCAGCGCCCTGGCGGACAGCAAGGCGACCCTGGGCATCATCCCCGCCGGCACCGGCAACCTGCTGGCCGGCAACCTGGGGATCCCCAAGCACCGCGGCCGCGCCACGCGGACGATCCTGGGCGGCCACACCCGCCGCATCGACCTGGGGCGGGTGAGCGTTGAAGGGGCGCATCGGGACTTCGCCGTGGCCTGCGGCGTCGGTTTCGATGCCCGGGTGGTGCGCGCCACCGGCACGCGCGAGAAGCTCCGCTGGGGCCGGCTGGCCTACTTCGCCCATGTGCTGCGCCAGAGCGCGAACATCCACAACGTCGAGCACGAGCTCGTCCTTGACGGAGTCGTCAGCACGACGGACGCCGCCCAGGTGTTCGTGGCCAACTTCGGGCGCATGCTGCCGTTCATGGCGCCGCAGTTGCCGGTCGAGCCGGATGACGGCAAGCTCGACGTCGTGGTCGTGCGGGCATCCGGACCGGTGTCGGCCTTGCTGGCCGGGTGGGAGGCGCTCCGCCAGGGGGACGTCGGCGAGAGCGATGCCGGCCACGTGTACCGGGCTCGGGCGAGCGAGGTCACCATCAGGACCACGCCCCCTCGCCTGGTGGAAGCGGACGGCAGCATCATCGGCACGACCCCGGTGACTGTCACCGTCCTGCCCGGGGCCCTGACCGTCCTCGTGCCGGCCTCATGAGAACCGAGATCCCCGTCCCGGCCGCCGTATCGACCCCGGACGAAACCACCGCGCCAGCCTCTTCGACGACCTCGTCGTGGCCGCTGGCGATCCTGTGGCTGCTGATCGCGGTCGCGGGCTTCGGCAGCTTCCTGGTCCTGATGGGACTGGTCTGGAGCCACACCACGATCCCCTTCGACCAGCCTCTCCTGGACCTGGCCCGCGGCTGGAACGCGTGGTCGGGCCTGTGGGATGCCCTCTCGTTGGCGGCCTACCTGCCGCTGCTGGCGGTGACCGTGGGCCTCGTGTTGTGGCTGTGGTGGAAGCATCGACGCCGCGAGGCCGTGCTCACCGTCGTGGTCCTCGTGATCGTCACGGCCTGCAGCGAGGCGGTGAAGCAGCTCGTGGCTCGCCCGCGGCCGCCGGACACGACGACGGTGGTACCGGGCGTCGTGTACAGCTTCCCTTCCGGCCATGTGCTCGAGGTCGCCGCCATCTTCGGCATCATCGCCGTGCTGATGTGGCGGGGTAGCCTGCCCAGGTGGGCCAAACTCGTCGTCACCGTCCTGCTGTCGACCCTGGTCGTGCTGGTGGCCGTGGGCCGCGTGTCCCTGGATGCGCACTACCCGAGCGACGTGCTGGCCGGCTTCGTGGCCGCCGTCGGGGTCGTGGCCCTGTTCGTCCTGCTGACCTGGCCACGAGATGACGGGTCGAACAGGGGCCATGCCTGACAAGCCGCCCCCGAACAGCGCCCCGCAGGTCGCCGCTCCGAAGGGCCCATCCAAACTGACGATCGTCCTTGGCTTCCTCGCCATCGGCGGCTGCCTGGTCATCCTGGGCGTGATCGCGGACGGGGTGAAGACGCAGGAAGCGGATGCGCTCGACACGATCGCCACGCCCCTGGTCCATCAGTTCGCGTCTCCGACCCTGGACGCGTTCATGAACGACGTGACCGCCCTGGGATCCAACCAGGGCCTCCTCGTTCTGTGGGCCATCGCAGTGATCTGTCTCGTGGTCCTGCGCCGCCGACGCGACGCCGTGCTCGTCACGGCCGCCCTTGCCGGTAGCGTCGCCCTCAACGCCCTCATGAAGGCCTTTTTCGAGCGCCCTCGCCCGCAGCTGGCGTGGGCGACCGTGCTCCCGGACTTCAGCTTCCCGAGCGGGCACTCGATGGACTCGGTCGTCTTCTACTTCGCCCTGGCCCTCCTTGTCTGGCAGGTCGCGGGCCCGAAGCCAGGCTTCGCCGCGGCCGTGGCAGCCCTCGTCCTGGTCCTGCTCATCGGGCTGAGCCGCATCTACCTGGGGTACCACTACTTCACGGATGTCCTGGGCGGATACATCGCCGGTGTACTGTGGCTCACCGTGGTGGTGAGCGCCTTTTCCGGCCGGGAGCGGATCCGTGCCTGGCGGGACGTCCGCCAGGCGGCGACCACGAGCTCATGAACGGCCGCGCCCTGGCCGTCGGGTGGTTCGCGCGCGGCATCGGGCTCGTGGCCGGCGGCCTGGTCGTGCTGGCTGTCGCGCAGGCCCTGGTCGGGGCGGCCAAGGTCCTGCTGCTGGTGTTCTTCGCGCTGCTCCTGGCGTCGGCCCTGCAGCCGCTCGTGGATTGGCTGCGTGGCCATCTGCCGGTACGTCGCGGCGGGGCGATCCTGATGGTCTACATCGCCTTCTTCGCCGCCGTCGTCGGCATCGGCTTCCTGGTCGTCCCGCTCGCCGTCAGGCAGGCTTCGCAGCTGGTCGACCAGCTGCCCGCGGTCACGACGCGCATCCAGGCATGGAGCCAGGCCCTCCAGCCGCCCGAACTCGCCAGCAGCATCGGAGCCTTGATCGAAGCGGCCCAGGACGCCCTGAAAGCCCCGCCACCCCAGCCGGGCCAGATACTGAGCGCGGGCCTGAGCCTCGCCGACATCGTGGGTTCCGTGGTGACCGTCCTCGCCCTGGTCTTCTTCTGGATGACCGAGCGCCAGCGCATGCAGCGCTTCATCCTCAGCTTCCTGCCCCTGGAGCGGCGCGCGGAGACCCGCGACGCATGGAACGTGGTCGAGCTCCGCCTTGGCGGGTGGGTGCGTGGCCAGCTGACCCTGATGATCGTGCTCGGCCTGACGACCGGCGTCGCCTATTCCGTCATGGGGCTGCCGTCCGGGCCCATCCTTGGTGTCATCGCGGGACTGGCCGAGATCATCCCGCTGGTCGGCCCGGCGCTCGGCGTCGTCCCGGCGCTCCTCGTGGCGGCCGCGTTGCGGCCCGATCTGCTGGTCGTGATCGTGGTCGTCTACGTCGCGATCCACCTCGTGGAGAGCAACGTGCTGGTGCCGTTCGTCATGCGCAACGCGGTGGGCGTCTCGCCGTTCCTGCTCACGGTCAGCCTGCTCGTGGGCGCTGCCCTGGACGGCTTGCTGGGCGCCCTCATCGCCGTTCCGATCGTCGCTGCGGCGGAAGCCATCCTTGAACGGATGCAGGACCGCGCGGTGCCAGTCGCCCAGGACTCGGCGAGCGCGACGTCCGTGTCGAACCCCGGCGAGGAGGAAGGGCTGGCCTCACAGCCGGTGTGAGCGCGGCGGCGTCGGGGGTTGCGACTCCTGATGCTCGGGCAGGCTCATGGAAGCGCCCGGGGCCAGCACGTGGACCGCCACGTCCGGCGCCACGCGCGCGACGGCCTGGGCGAAGTCGGGGCCGGGCAGGTGGAACCGGCGGCCCATCATCCCGTGCAGGCCGATCGGCGAGAGCGTGCCCCAGTGGATGGGCACGGCCACGGCCGGCCGGATCGCCGCGGCCGCCTGGGCCGCTGACTCGGGGTCCAGGTGGCCTCGCCCGAGTCGCGGGCCCCAGCCGCCGACCGGCAGGAGCGCCACGTCCACGCGGTCGGCGAGCCCTCCCCACGCCGGCAGGACGTCCGTGTCGCCGGCGAAGTAGACGGTGGACGACCCGATGACGAGGCAGCCCAGCGCCGCATCGGCCTCCACACGTGGTGAGCGCCGCCGGCCGTGCGCCGCGCGCATGACCTCGACCTCCATCGCGCCGACGCGCACGTGATCGCCTTCGTCGACCTCCAGCACGGGGCCCAGACCAGCCCGTCCGGCGATGTGGCCAAGGCCGCGGGGCACCAGCACCATGGGCTTGCCGGGCAGCGCCCGAAGCGACTTGAGGTCCAGGTGGTCGAAATGGCCGTGGCTGATGAAGACGACATCCACATCGGTCAGGTGGTGGGCGGCGACGGCCGGGGCCCGTCGCCGGATCGACCACAGGACGTGGCCCAGGACGGGATCGGTCAGGAGGCGCGTGCCGTCCATCTCGATCAGCACGGTCGAGTGGCCCAGGAAGGTCAGCCGATCCTCAGGCATGACCTGAGCATACGGCGGCGTCTGCAGCGGGTTTGTAACGTCACGGGGACGGTCCGACAGGCGGTCCGGCACGCCCGGCGGCCACCATCGACGCTCCCACCACTTTGGAGGTGTCAGTCATGGTCGAACAGCGCCGCGTGACCGCCGTCTCGGACGATCCGGGCATGGCGCCACGCTCCACCGTGGTCCAGGAGACGACTCGAAGCCGACCGAGTGGGGCCGAGCTCCTGCGTCGGATCATCGTCTTCATCTTCGCCGTGATCCAGGGCCTCCTGGTCCTGCGGATCGTGCTGCTGCTCGTGGATGCGAACCGCGGCAACGACCTCGTGCGCTTCATCTACGACGCCAGCGGCATCTTCGTGGCCCCGTTCGAGGGGATCCTGCACACGAACGCCGTGAACGCTGGTGCGTCCGTCCTCGACATCGCGGCGCTCGTCGCGATCGTGGGCTGGACGATCCTGGAAGCGCTCCTCGTCGCCGCGGTCGGCATCGGCCGCCGCGAGACCGCCTAGCCCGACGGCGCGGTGGCCGGGGACGAGAACCGCCGCGTCATCGCACCTTTGCCCTGACGTTCGTCGCCGCTGGTGGGACCACGATGGCCCTGTCAGCGGCGGGTGGCCGGCAAGAACAAGGCTAGCTCCGGTGGAGTGCCCACCCGTCGCGATAGACGTACCACACGGTCTCGAACTCGTCGCTGAGATCGCGACGGCGGACGATCACGGCCGGATAGTGGCGCCGGAGCGTGGACTCGAAGGCCCGCGCGGAGCCGCGGGCGACGTCCATGGCCTCGGCCGCCGTCCTCGCGAAGGTGGCGTCGGTCGACGGGATGGTGACGATCCGCAGTGGGGCGACGTGCATGGTCGCTGGAGTGTGCGCGGCCAGCCTCGTTCGCCGTGTACCGCCGGTTCACCAAAGGCTTGCAGGAATGTCGCGGTTGAGCCGCAAGCCCCCTGCAATGCGCCGGCCTTCGCCGCGGCCCCGGCTGCAAGGAGCCGGACGCCACCATGCGGACACCTCCATCCTCCCGGCGTCGGTGACCCGGACCGATCCGACGCCAGCTCCGGTCGAAACGCCCGGCTCTGGGCACCCAGGGTCGGGCGTTTCGCATGCCGGGCGTTTCGCGTCCGGCGCTGCACAGGGACCCGATCGATGCGGCCTCCGAGCCTGGGATCTCCCGTCGGCGCCCGCCGCACGCCTGACACGCGACCGCAACGCTTGTCGGGCCGCCGTCGGCGCGGCCCGCAACGAGGGCTCCCGCATCGTTCGGGCGAGCGCGTCGGCACCCCAGCGGACGCCCAAGCTGATAGGAGCCCGACGATGGATGAAGTCAAGCGCACCTACCGCGACGTCGAGACCGAGACGAAGAAGGACCTTCGCGGCATCGACGGCACGGATGTCAAGGACACGATCGGCAACGCCGGCGACGAGGCCCGTAAGGACCTCGGGAACCTGGGCGATGATCTCCGCCACGGCTCGCTCGACCGCGACAAGGACGCCGAGACGGGGACGACGACCGTGAAGGAGACCGAGACCACCTGGCCTCGCTGATCCTGACGTCTCATCTTGGGGAAGGGCCGCGGCGCGAGTCGCGGCCCTTTCGCTTGCCCGGCTTCGGCGAGCGCCGCGCGCGGGCTGTTCGTGTCACCCTCTCCGTGATGACCGACCGCGCCCGCCGCCGCGAGCTTTCCGCCGCCTATGCCGACACGCCGCGTCGGGCGGGCGTCTTCCTCATCCGCAATACCGTGTCCGGGCGCACGTGGGTGGCGCCCAGCCTGGACCTGGACAGCGAGCAGCACAAGTTCGACTTCGCGATGACGACCGGCTCCACCGGCGTCTTCCACCGCTCCCTGGTGCCGGACATCGAACGGCTGGGATGGGCCGCCTTCACCCTCGAGGTCGTGGAGGAACTGCCGGCCAGCCGTGAACGGACCGCGGCCGAGACGCGCGATGACCTCGCCACGCTCGTGGCGCTGTGGCGCGAGAAGGTCGGCCCCGACCTCCTCTATTGAACCTACGGGGCGGTGCGGAAGGGCGGCAACTGGACGCCGGTCGCGGCGCAGGTCGTGTCGAGGCCCTTGGTCGTGCCCGCGACGATGAACGCGGACACCATCTGGGGCATGCAGCCCAGGTGGCCGACCGTGTGGCCCTCACCGGGCACGACGACCGTCAGGCTGCTGGGCATGTCGAGGGGCGCCTTGGCCACGTTGGCGAGCGGGTCCTGCGGGTCGGCCTGGCCAAGGATCAGGAGGGCCGGCAGGTCCGATCGCACCGGCGCCGCGTCGTCCGCCGGCACCACGCCCTTGGGCACGTAGGGGCAGCTCATGGCCTGGTTCCGTGCTTCGGCGAGCTGGGCGTCAAGGTCGTAACTGGTGGCGCCGATCCGCTGGACCTCCGCAGGGTCGAAGCGCGCCCACGCCTCCGAGCAGCGGATCACGCTGGACATGACGAGCTGGGTCGTGTCGGCCGACTGCGGTCCCATCGCCGACGCGATGGCCGCCGCAACTGCGTCCCAATGACCCAGGTAGGCCTCGTGGATGACGAGCGGGATCAGCGCGCTGGTGTCAGCCGTGATCAGCGCGGTATGGATCGCGCCTGCCATGGTCAGCGCGTCGATGACCATGGGCTTGCCCGTCCAGGGATGGGGCACGGTTGTCGTGACTGGTGACTTGGCCAGCTTCGCCATCATCGACTTGAACTCGGCCGCGACGTCAGGGAAGGCGGTATGGCATGCCTGGTCGGCGTTGCAGCGAGCCAACACGATGTCGAGGGCGGCCTGGCTGTTGGCGGCGATTCGCTCGAAGATCGGCACGTCCAGCAGCGTCGCCCCGTCGAGCACGACCGAACGGACGTGCTGCGGATACTGGCGCATGTAGTACTGCGCGGCGGTCGCCCCGTAGGAGGCGCCGTAAAGGTTGATCTTGTCGTAGCCCAGGGCCGCGCGGACCGCGTCGATGTCGTCCATGGCCACCGAGGTGGTGTAGAAGCGCGGATCGCCGGGCAGCTTGGCGAGGAGGTCGGCGACCCAGCGAGCGACCGTGTCCTTCGCCTGGGCGGTCGTCATGCCGGTCGTGTCCGGTGCCTGGGGTGAAACGAGCCGGTTCGAGCCGCCGGTCCCGCGTTGGTCGACCAGGACGATGTCACGGTCCAGGTGCACGGCCGTGAAGTAGTTGGCCGTCCAGCCCAGGTCCTCCGTCGCCGCCCCGCCCGGCCCGCCGTCGAGGAAGAACACGGGGTCCGGTTCGGGCGTCGTGGAGATGGCCGGGATCACGGCGACCCGGAGGTCGATGGACCGACCCTCGGGATCGGATCGGTCCTCCGGCACGCGCAGGGTCCCGCACACGCCCCAGGCATCCTTCAGGGTGCACGCCTCCATCGGCGTGCCGGCCAGCTCGAATGGCGGACGGGCCGTCGGGGCCGGTGTCGGGGATACGCTCGCGCCGCCGCATGCGCCCGCGACCAGGGCAGCAGCAAACAGCGCGACACTCAGACGACGCATCGTCATGCCTCCTCGCTCTGTCTCTCGCGGGCGACGATGGCGCGCGGCTAGCTCTACTGCCAGAGCCATCGGTCACGAATGAGACGGGCCGTTCGTGCTACCGGCCGCGTGGCCTCAGGCGTGGCTCCTTTGTTCCAGGCGCCGGCGGTCCGCTGTCTCGAGCTGGAAGGTCGAGTGCTCGATGTCGAAATCATCAGACAGGCATTCACACAGCGCATCGAGCGTGTGCGCCGGATCCGCGCCCTCGGCCAGGATCACGTGGGCCGACACGACGTTCAACCCGGAGGTGATCGTCCAGGCGTGAAGGTCGTGGCAGTCGATGACCCCCGGCGCGTCCAGGATGTGCCGGCGGACATGGTCCATGTCCACGCCCTTGGGGGTCGCTTCCAGCAGGACATCAGTCGCCTCGCG
Organism: Candidatus Limnocylindrales bacterium; assembly: GCA_036561685.1. Classification (GTDB taxonomy): domain Bacteria; phylum Chloroflexota; class Limnocylindria; order Limnocylindrales; family CSP1-4; genus DASPUH01. The sequence continues at coordinate 19,674 of DATBOX010000152.1, forward strand.
GAGCAACGCGACCGTTCGCGGCACCATCAGCAGCGCGATCAGCACGGATGCCGCGGCATCGGCCGGGGTCCAGCCTGCGAGGGCGATGGCGAGCGCGGCGGCGATGACCGCGCCGGAACCGACGAAGTCACCCATCACCTCGAGGTACGCGCCGCGCAGGTTGAGGCTGTCGCGTTGCGCGTCCCGTAGGAGGTACATCGAGGCCGCGTTGGCCGCGATCGCGATGAGGGCGACCCCGAGCATCAGGCCCGACCCGACCTCCGGGGGGGCCGCCAGGCGCTGCCATGCCTGCAGCACGATGAACGCGGCGACGCCGAGCAGCAGGACAGCGTTCACGGTCGCGGCCAGGATCTCGAACCGCAGGTAGCCGAACGTGCGGCCGGCCGTAGGGGCGCGCCCCGCGAACCAGATCGCGATGAGGGCCAGGCTGATCCCGGCCACGTCGGTCAGCATGTGACCCGCGTCCGCGGCAAGGGCCAGGCTGTTCGAAGCGTACGCTCCGGCGGCCTCGATGACGAGCACGACCAGGCTCAGGCCCAGGACGGCAGTGAGGCGTCGGCGACTGCGCGCCGCCGCCGAGCCGTGCTGATGGGGCATCAGGCGGTCTCGGCCACGTGGGTCGCAGCGCCCGTCACGAGGTCCCGCAGGTGCGCGTCGACCAGGCGGTAGTACACGATCCGCCCGACCTTGCGCCGTTGGACGGCGCCGCGTTCACGCAGGAACCGGAGCTGGTGCGACAACGCCGACACGCTCATCCCCAGCACGAGGGCGATGTCGCAGACGCACAGGTCCTCGGTGCTGATCGCGAGCAGGTGCACGATGCGGGCCCGCGACGGATCGGCCAGGGTGGCGAACAGGTCACCGACGGCTCGCGCCCCGTCACCGCCGAGCGAACGTCCCAGTAGGGGAGCGATGACCTTGGGATGGAGGCATTCGACCGAGCAGGCATCGGCGTCGATCTCCGAGGCGAACACTTGAGCCATCGCTCAAGTGTACGGCATGTGCGGGACCCGGCGTACCATCGACCCGTGAGTGAGCGTCAGACGGTGGGCGGCCTGCTGGAGGCGGCCCGGGCGCGGCTGGAACGGCTGGAGCCGGCGGCGGCTGAGGTGGCAGTAGCCAGTGGGGCGCTCCTGATCGACACCCGCTGCGCCGAGCTGCGCGAGGAGACGGGCGTCGTGCCGGGTTCGGTCCATGTGCCGCTGTCCGTCCTGTACTGGCGGTTGGACCCCACGTCCGGGCACCACGACCCGGCGCTGACCAACCCCGACCGGCAGGTCATCCTGATCTGCGCGCACGGCTACTCGTCCAGCCTGGCCGCGGCCACACTCCAGGACCTGGGCTACCCGCTGGCGACCGATGTGATCGGTGGCTTCGAAGCCTGGGTAGCAGCCGGCCTGCCCACGAGCGACGTCGCAGATGAGGCCGAATGACTCTCCACATCGGGCAGTCCCGCTCTGGCACCTGGTGGCTCATGCCCGCACGCTGGGGACAGGAACGGGCAGCAGTCCAACGGGAGGGGTCCCATGAAGAAGTTGCTCATCGCCTATGACGGCAGTGACCCTGCGAAGCGTGCCCTCGAGCAGACAGCCCAACTCGCCACCGCGATGGACGCAAGCGTGACCGTCGTAAGTGTGGTCGCGCTGCACCCCGGCCTCGCGCGGGTCGACGATCCTGTCGAGGATCCAGTGGTCCACCGCGCCGAACTCGCGGAAGCAAAGGCGGTCCTTGACGCCCGGAAGATCGCTTGCGAGGTCCTTGAACCCTTCGGCGACCCCGCGACGACGATCGAACGGATCGCCGAGGAAGGCGGCTTCGACACGGTGATCCTGGGCTCTCGTGGGCTTGGGACCGTGGCCCGGGCGCTCCAGGGGAGTGTGTCGAACCATGTGGCCGTGCACTCCAAGGCGACGGTCGTCATCGTCCACTGATGGCCGTCGGTGACGGCCGGGGTTCCTCGCACCAGCGGTGCTAGCAGGTGGCCCTGAGAACGGATCGGGCCCGCCGTTCGTCTGGATAGGCGACAACCCATCCGTGCAGGTCTCGCTCATGAAGGGGAACCCACGAGCCACCCCGGCATCGATACCGCGGAACGCTTCCGCCGCCTGGCGGCGGGAGAGCTTGATCGTGTGTATCGGCTGGCCGGCCTGCTCCTCGGCGATCAGGCCGAGGCAGAGGACGCCACCCAGGAGGCGCTCCTTCGCGCCTGGCGGTCGGCGGGGACCCTGCGTGACCGCATCGGCGTCATCGCGGTGGACTTCCAGAGCGACAGCGGTTCGGTGACCCACACGTACCGCACGATCGATGCCGGTTCGTCGTGGACGGATGTGGGGGCGTTCCCGACCGGCTTCTACTGGGTATCGGTCATCGACCAGCAGCACTGGGTCGCGATCAGCGACTCGGCAGTCCGTCACACGGACGACGGCGGAGCGACCTGGAGGCAGACCGCGGCGGTCCCGCCGACGGGCCACGACGCCGGGCCCCAGTTCGCCGACGACAACGATGGCTGGTGGCTTGCGGGGGACAACCTGACCGCCGCGTTGTACGCGACCTCCGATGGGGGCGCCACGTGGAAGGCTCTCGCCCCGTAGGAGGCTCGCCGAGTCGGTCGCCCGATCGTCTGAAGAGGCGATAACCCATCCGCGCGGGTCATGCTCAGGAGGGGAAACCAACGAGGCACCCCGGCACCGATACCCCGAATCGCTTCCCCCGCCTGAGCAAGTCGCGGCTTAGCGCGGCTTGTACCGTCTCCAGTGTTCCTGCGAGCACAACCCGGTTCGTTAAGCCCTCGTCGGGTAGGGGAACGGGCCGCACGCTCCGTGCTTAAGCCCCAATCCGGCCCGATCTATGAATGGGGGCGTTGTAACGGCCCTTTAGGACGCACGGGCCAGGAGTCGTCGGGCCTTAGGCGGTTCGCTTGTGCTCAGATCAGCACTGGGGGTGGTACGCAAGTGGCTAACGGGGTCCGACGCGGCCGGAGGATCGATGCGAGGTCGCCTGGGCGAGCGGGACGGGACATCTGCATACTCCCCATGGGTATTGACAAGGTCTTGACAAGCGCCTGGTTTGGGAGCAGAATCCAGCCACGGGAAGCCGTGTCAAGACTTGACACGGCTCTGAGTGTGTCCGGCGCCTGACGCGGGTAGGGGCCGGTACCACACCACACAGACACCAAGGGGTACACCGGCACGACCGCAGGCATCGCTGCAACCGTCAAGGACAAAGTCGATCTCGTCGAGGTCATCGGCGAGACCGTCCAGCTCAAGAAGGCGGGCGCTTCCTTCAAGGGGCTTTGCCCCTTCCACGGGGAGAAGACGCCCTCCTTCGTGGTCACGCCTGCCCGCGAGACCTGGAAGTGCTTCGGCTGCGGCAAGGGCGGCGACGTCTTCAGCTTCGTCATGGAGCGCGACGGCGTCCTGTTCCCGGAGGCGCTCCGGCGCCTGGCCGCGCGCGCCGGCGTGGAGCTGGACGAGCGGACCACCCGTGAGGATGCCCAGCGCAAGCGCCTCCGCGACGTCATGGAGGCCGCGATCGCCTTCTACCACGCGGCCCTGACCGCCAGCCCGGTCGGCCAGCGCGCGCTCGACTACCTGCGCGGTCGCGGCTTCACCGATGCCACGATCCAGGCCCACCAGCTGGGCTACGCGCCCGACGCCTGGGACGGCCTGACGCGGGCCCTCATCACCAAGCGCAACGTGTCGGAGGATGAGCTGGAGGCGGCCGGCCTCGTCGTCCGCAGCACGCGTCGCCGCTCCGGCGGCCCCGCCGTCTACGACCGCTTCCGCAGCCGCGTCATCTTCCCCATCCGCGACGCGTCGGG
>DATBOX010000153.1:0-31847 GCA_036561685.1 Candidatus Limnocylindrales bacterium
GAGCGGTTCCTATAATCCCGCGTTGATCGACGCGCCACGGCGGGACGGACCGAACCCGGTTCCGACACCTCGCAGCGGCGCGTTCGGTGCCTCTCAGGGACCAATGGGGCCCGTCCCGCCCCGTCCGGGTCCGGATCCCGATCCTCGGCCCAAGGAGTCCTCCCAGCGCGATGAAGCAGACCTACCAGCCTCGCAAGCGTCACCGCGCCAAGGAGCACGGCTTCCGAGCCCGCATGCGCACCCACGGGGGCCGGCGCGTGCTGGCCGCCAGGCGCGCCAAGGGGCGGAAGCGCCTGTCCGCCTGACCTCCGCCCCGATCGAGGCCGCACCGCATCACTCTGCGCATGCTCACCTCGGCAGATGATTTTGCCGAACTCCAGCGTTCGCGGCGGACCAGGGGTGACACGTACGTCGCCCTCCGCTTCAAACGCACCGACTTGCCGGAGACGCGGTTCGGGTTCGCCACCGGGCGGAAGCTGGGGGGAGCGGTCGTCCGCAACCGGGTGCGGCGGCGGCTACGGTCGATCCTTCGTGGCCTGGAGCCGCGGTTGGTCGGCGGGTGGGACGTGCTCATCGCCGTCCGGCCGGCCGGGGCGACGGTGAGCCAGGCCACGCTGGGGTCGTCGGTCGGAGAGGCCCTGCAGGCCGCGGGCGTGCTCAAGGGAGAAGTGACGAACAGGTGAGACGAATCGGCGTCGCCCTCGGCGTGGGGCTCATCCGTCTCTACCGCATCGTCTTCGCCCTGTTCCCCTCGTCCTGCCGGTACGAACCCAGCTGCTCCCGCTACACGGAGCAGGCGATCGTCCGCTACGGCCTCCTGCGGGGCAGCGTCATGGGGGCCCGGCGAATCGCGCGGTGCCATCCGTGGGCCCCCGGCGGGTTCGATCCGGTCCCGTGATGCACGAACGTCGCCGGGTGGGTCGCACACTCGTGATCCGCGCCGGACTGCTGCTGGCCTTGCTCGGTCTGGCGGTCGCGATGTGGCTGCCCGCGGGGCTGGCCTTCGCCGACAGCCCGGCCCCGACGGCCTCCGCCTCGGCCACCGCGCCGGCGACGACGCCGACCCCGACGCCGGTCGGCGAGACGCCGTTCCTGGAGAACAACGAGCCGCCCTGCCCGAACGTCACGCCCGCTCCGACCGCCAGTCCCACGCCGAGCTCGGCAGCGGCCGGTTCGCCCCTCGCCACCACGACCCCGGTGCCGAGCCCGACGCGGCACCCCAACCTCTGCCCGGCCCAGCTCGCCAGCATCGACCCGCTGACGGTCCTGGCCGTGGTCTTCACGCCGATCTTCCAGACGATCTTCCTGGCCCTGGCCTTCATCTACAGCATCACCGGCGACATCGGTATCGCGATCATCCTCGTGACGCTGCTCATCCGGCTCCTGCTGATCCCCCTGTTCCGCCGGCAGATCACCTCCACCCGCCGGATGCAGGCGCTCCAGCCGGAGTTGGCCGAGATCCGGCGGCGCTACAAGGGCGACCGCAACAAGCAGAGCGCCGAGCAGATGAAGCTGTACCAGGACCGGGGGGTCAACCCCGCCGCCGGCTGCCTGCCGTCGCTCTCCCAGATGCTCCTGCTCCTGCCCATGTACTACGTCTTCAGCGCCGGCCTGCAGGCGCCCAACATCAGCTCGATGCTGACCGTCTTCGGGGCCAAGCTCGTCAACATCCAGTGCCAGGACCCCACCGGCAACGCCCTCGTGCCGTGCCTCAACTCCACCATCCATTGGCTGGGCGGCCTGAACGCCGGCCAGCCAGCCGTCTTCGCCCAGATCCCGCTGGGCATCGCCACCTTCGGCCTGAGCCTCCTGGCCCTGGTCTCGGCCGGCCTGCAGCTGATCCAGACGCGCATGATGATGCCGCCCGCGGTCGACTCCCAGTCACGCAGCCAGCAACAGATCTACGCCTTCATCCCGCTGCTGTCGATCGTCTACGGTTCGTTCCTGCCGGCTGGCCTATTCCTTTACTGGATCGTCACCACGATCTTCTCGATCGTGCAGCAATATCTGACCGTTGGATGGGGCTCGTTGTTCCCGCTCTTCGGTTGGACGCCCGCCTTCGCCCTGGGCCACGTGCCGCGCTTCGGTATCGCCGACGCGCCGCCGCCGCGGCCCAGGGTGACTGATACGCCCGCCGGTCAGCGCGATCCAAAGGACGCTGCCAGCGGCACGGTGCGCCCGGCCAGGAAACGGGCACGGACCAGTCGACGGGGGAGAAGAAGATGAGCGACTACCAGGAATTCACCGGCAAGAGCGTCGAAGAGGCGCTCCGGGCCGCCCGCGAAGCGTTCGGCGTCACGGGGCTCGACGATCTCGACTTCGAGATCCTGACGCCCGGCAGCCGGGGCGTCCTGGGCATGGGCGCGGAGCCGGCCCGCATCGTCGCCGCCCCACGGTCCGCGCTCGGCGGCGCCGCACCCCGCCGTGAGGCGGCCGCCGCGACACCCCTGCCGCCACGCGAACCACGCCCCGAGCGTGGCGATGGCGAGGGTGGACGCGAAGGCCGCGGACGTGACGACCGCAGCCGTGGCGGCCGACCCGACCGCGGTCCCCGGCCGCCGGACCGGGCACGACCGGTGGAGCGTCCCGTGCGGTCCGAAGAGCCGCGCATGGATGCGCCGGACGTGCAGCCGGCAGCGCTCGCCGACGAGGCCCAGCCTGAGTTCCCGGCGCGCCCGCCGCGCGCCGACCGGCCGCCCCGCCGCGACCGGCCCGAGCGCGGCCCCCGCCCCGACCGGGCGCCGCGCGCCGACCGCACGGACCGGCCACGTGGTGACCACCGGCCGACCGGCCTGACCGACGCCGAGACCGAGCAGGTGGCCGCCGGCCGTGCCTCACGCACCGTGGAACGCGAGGAGATCCAGGCGGCCGAGGCCTCGCCGGAGGCGCTTGCCGCCGGCAAGGCCATCCTGGAGCGCCTCCTGACCCTGATGGGCTACGACGTCCAGGTCAGCATCGTGACCGGCGAGACCTCCAAGCTCGACGTGAGCGGCGAGGGCGACGAGCGCGAGGCGCTGGGGGCCCTCATCGGCCGCAAGGGCGAGCGCCTGTCGGCGCTGCAGCATCTGCTCAACCTGATGCTCTCCCGGGAGATCGGCGCGTGGACCCGCGTCCTCGTCGACGTGGAGGACTACCGCGGCCGCCGCGAGCGGCAGCTCGTGGAGCTCGCCAACCGGGCCGCCGATCACGTCATCGAGACCGGCAAGATGCTCCAGCTGGAGCCCATGCCGCCGCTCGAGCGCCGCTGGATCCACATCGCGCTCAAGGGGCGCGAAGGGATCGGCACGCAGTCCATCGGCGAGGAGCCCAACCGTCGCGTGGTGGTCCTCCGCCGGGACGCCTAGCCTCGACCGGCGTGCCCACCCTGCGGCTCGCCCGCCTCGCCCGTGCCGACGACCTGCTGGCGCTGGCCGGGGACTTCCTGGCCGCGCGCGAGGCCGAGCATAACCTGCTCCTCGGCATCCTCGGCGGGCTGCGATCGCCCGCCCCCGGCGCGGTCGGCGAGGCGCCCTACCTCGCCGCGGTCGTGCGCGGTGACACGGTCGTCGCGGTCGCCGTGCGCACGCCACCGTGGAACCTGGTGTTGTCCGAGATCGACGACCGGGCGGCCCTGCCGCTCATCGCCCGGGACGTGGCGATCGACCTCGCCGAACGTGGCCCCGATGCGACGATCCGTGGCGTGCTGGGCCCCACGGTCCAGGCCGAGGCGTTCGCGCGTTCGTGGGTCCGCCGGTCGGGGCAGCGCCCGCGGCTGGCGCGCACGGAGCGGATCTTCCGGCTCGACCGGGTGCGACCGCCGCGGCCCGCGGCCGGCACGTGGCGCCTCGCCACCAGCGCCGACCGAAGCCTGCTCGTGGCGTGGCTGCATGCGTTCGATGACGAGGCGCTCGAGGGTGACGAGCCCGCGGACATGGCCGTGATCGCCGACCGGATGCTGGCCGGTGGCGGGCGGGCGGCCTACCTGTGGGTCGACCACGGGCCCGTCTCGCTGACCGCGGTCGGCGGGCGCACGCCGCATGGGGCGCGCGTCGGACCGGTCTACACGCCGCCGGAACGACGCGGTCGCGGTTACGCCAGCAGCCTCGTGGCGGCCGTCAGCCAGTCCCAGCTGGACGCTGGCCGTCGCTCGCTTTACCTGTTCACCGACCTCGCCAACCCCACCTCCAACCACATCTACCAGGCCATCGGCTATGAGCCGGTGCGGGATGTGGCCGACTGGCGCTTCGAGCCGCTCAGCCCGTCGCCGCCAGCTCCTGCTCCAGCGGCGTCCTGAAGCGCGGTACCACCCGGACCGGTCCGACCCACGCGCCAAGGGCGGCCGCCTCACCCTCGATGGCCGCGCGGGTCTCGCGGCCGGGGTCTTCCAGCAGGCGGACGAGTACCTCGCCGTTGCGCCGCTGGGACCAGCCGCCCACGACCCGGCCGTCGACCCAGATCGTGGGCCCGGCGTTGCCGTTCGTGTCGAAGAGCACTGGCCCGTGCCGGCCCAGGTACCAGTCCCGGGTCGTCCAGCCCATCGTCGTGGCGTCGAGGGCCGGCAGGAGGGCGACCCACGCGTCGGACGGCGGCTCGGGTGCGAGGTCGTCGGCCAGGACGAGCCCGCCCGAGCCATCGTCAAGCTCCACCGTCATCACGTCCAGACCGGCGACGGCACGGCGGATGGCGCCAAGGGTCAGTCCCGTCCACCACGCCACGTCGCGCTCGGTGCCCGGCCCGAACGCGCGCAGCCAGCGGCGCACCAGCTCCTGCTGGGCGTCATCCGTCGCGAGCTGGGGCATGTCGCCACCGAGCCACCGGTCGGTGGGCGCCCAGCGATACTGGCCGCTGATCCAGGTGCCGCGCGGGCGGCCGCGCATGATGCGGCCCTCCATCGCGAGGAGCATCAGGAGCCGCGTCGCAACGCTCATGGTGCCGACCCACTCGCGGCCCTCGCCGAACGTGATGCGCTCCCGCAGGCCGGCCACCTCCGCGCTCAGCTCGGTCGCGGCGACCGGTCCGTCGTGTGACCGCAGGGCGTCCACGGTGGCCGCCTCGACCTTCTCCAGCCAGGCCTCGGGCTCCGCGGCGATCCCGGAGTCGCCGAGCATGGCCACCAGGCGCGTCCGCTCCCGCGCCGCGATGGCCCGCGTGGCCGCCGCGTTGACCATCGGGGCGAGCTCGGTCGGCACCGCGAAGAGCGTGCGGCGCATGCCGATCATGCGCACCAGCGAGCGGTCGTCGTACAGGGCCCGCTCCAGGGTGGCGGCGGACATGTCGCGCGAACGGGCTCGCGCCTGGAGGTAGACCGAACCTGGATCGGTGGCGTGGTAGCCGATCAGGGAACGGGCGGCCTCGGCCGGGTCGGTCCCCTGGGCGGACTGGACGAGCCGATGTCGCCGGCCCAGGCGGGCGCGGCGCTGCTCGGTCGTGATCCGCGGCACGCGCTAGCGGCGGAGGAGTCGATCCAGCAGGCTTCGCCGCGGCTCGACGGCAGGCAGTCCGGTCGTGGCCGCGTCGCCGTAGTAGTCCGCCTGATCCATCTCGTGGAGATCGGCCTCGTCCAGGATGGCCTGGGCCTGGTGCGCGTCATGGTGCAGCGCGGCAGCCTGGTTCGAGTCGAGACCCTGGACGATCGCGGCCCCGTCGATGGCCGGATTGGGGCTTTGCATGGCTGCACGCTGCGCCAGCCTCGTCGGCGTGTCAAGCGGACCTGCTGGCCATCCGCAGCACGGCGAGCTCACCGCTGCCGTCGTCCAGATCCGTCGGCACCAGCAGGCGCCCGTCGAAGTAGTCCATGCTGCTGATCTGGGGCAGGTTCAGGCCGAGCGGGTCGACCTCGCCGGGATCGTTGCGCCGCACGTCGTCCGCCTCAGGGCGGCCCGCGATCGTGGTGATGACGCCCGTCGCGTGGTCGATCGCCCGCACCACGTGGTTGCGGCGGTCGCCCACGAACGCGTTCCCGGCCTCGTCGAGGGCCAGTGAGATGGGCCCGTCGTACCTCGCGGTGGGGTCGCTGCCGAAGGTGGCCGCGCGCGCATCACCGCCGTCCCCGCTGTAGCCCGTTGCACCGGTGCCGGCCACCGTGGTCACGAGGCCGGCGACCGGATCGATCGCTCGGAGGGCGAAGTTACGGCTGTCCAGGACGTAGAGCCGGTCGTCCGGACCCCGTCGCAGGTCGTAGATCCAGTGGAAGCGGACGTCGTGGACGCTGACCGCGTCCGCTTGGAAGCCGGGCCGGCCGTCGCCGAGCGTGCGCACCACCCGGCCCGTCTGGTCGAACGTCCACACGCGACAGCCCTTGACCTCGTTGACCCAGATGTCGCCGTGCCGATCGACCACGCAATTGCCCATGTCGACCATGCCCAGGGCGGGCCCGTCCACGAGCAGGCGCGCGGTCATGGTCGGCGGGTCGATGCGGTAGAGACGCGCATTCCCCAGGTTCGAGACCACGAGCGTCCCGTCGGGCAGCGAGTCCACGTACATCGGGAACTGCAGCGCGGCCTCGATGTTGGGGACGCCCGGCAGGACGGGCTGTGCGGCGACCGTCCACACCAGCTGGTCGTGGGGTCCGACGAGGCCCAGGAAGTGCCGCCCATGGTCGATGAGGAAGTGGCGCCCTCGCCGACCGTGGAACCCGAAGTGGACGAAGCCGTCCTTCACCAGGTCGCCCGGCGCGAAATGCACCACGCGCTCGACGATCCACCAGCTCATCGTGGCCCTCCCTCATCAGGCGGTCGCATGACGTGACGCGCCCCAGAATCAAACGGCGCTCCTCCGGGCTGGAGGAGCGCCGATCGAAATGAGTGCTGGTGGAGATGGGGGAGGGTCGAACTCCCCGTCCAGAACCCTCAGCCGGAGACCACTACGAGCGTGTCCGATGCTTTGTCGTCGACCGCTCAGCCGGCCATCGGCAGTCTGCTGGGCGGTCCAGTCGCGTGTCCCTGGATCGGGCCTGGTCTCCGGTTACGCCACGCTGGCCGGAGCTGCATCCCCGCTGAGTGACGCTTCCACAGCCCACGGGGAGGAGGCTGCTTCCACGCTCACCTTACCGCGTTAAGCGGCGAGGGCGAGAGCAGGCTGGCGGTTGCCAGTTACTTCGTTTTGCCGCCTGTTTAACGAGGCCTGACGGCACCTCGGCTCGCGTTCCCCGGGGATCCGGCCCTGTCGAAACCACACATCCCCGTAGCCGGTCGCTCTCGCGTCCGGGCCACTGATTCTACGCTCGACCACCCGTTCGGACAAGAGGCCGCGACCGGCACGGACGTCCCCGCGTCCGATCCCCCACGTCGGCCCGCCTCACCAGCCCTCGTGGTGGTATGTGCTTGCTCGGCTCGCCGCAGGCACCCGGGTCGCGTTGGGCCGCTCCATCCGCGCTCCGGCGCAGGTCCGTCCGGTGGGATCGGGCGCGGTGGAGCGACCCCTGGTGCACATGGCACCACGCCCATGGGTGCGCGAGGGGATCGCCGACCGGGGAGGCGCGCCCTGGCACGCGCACCATCCTCGGGTCAGGGCATAGCGCCTCCAGTGCTGCTGTGAGCGCAAGGCGGCTGCTCTACCGTCGCCCGTCCCCGCCCGCATCGCCGTTGTGGATCACTCAGCGCGTCCATGTCGGGATCGGGCCCACCAGGTCGCTCAGCCGCAAGGAGCCCCGCCCGATCAGGGGTGCTCGACCCCTTTGTCGGGCGGCTCGTGCGGGGAGCAGCACTGGACGCGATATGGGTCGGCACTAGCCGGTCGGGGCATCTTGCGTGGCCGAGGCGGTCGGGCCCCACGAGCCCGGCGATGACCTCGAGCGCATCAGGGAGGGGGCGTCGGCCTCGTGGCTCCACGAGCCGGGTATGGCCCCGAGAGGATGGCCGACCTGCGAGCATCGACGCGACGGGCCGCTCGGCCAGCCGCGCGGCGGCTAGCGGCCGCGGGCCACGTCCGCCATCTGGCGCTCCAGGTCCCGCCGCGCGTCCCGTTCGGCGATGGCACGGCGGCGGTCGTGGAGCTGCTTGCCGCGAGCGAGGCCCAGCTCCACCTTGGCCCGGCCGTGATCGTCCAGGTACAGCCGGAGCGGCACGACGGTGAGGCCCTTGGCCGAGGCCTTGCCCATCAGCTCATCGATCTGGCGGCGGTGCAGGAGCAGCTTGCGCACGCGCTTCGCCTCGTGGTTCCAGCGGTTGCCGCTGGTCCAGGGTGCGATGTCGGCGCCGATGAGCCACGCCTCACCGTGCTCGACGCGCGCGTAGGCATCCCGCAGGTTGACCTTGCGGGCGCGGATGCTCTTGATCTCGGTGCCGGTCAGGACGAGGCCGGCCTCGAAGTGCTCCTCGATGAGGTATTCGTGATGGGCCCGGCGGTTGAGCGCCACCGTGGTCTCGCCCATGGGATGGATCCTTCAGGGTCGCGGACGGGAGCCCCGCGGGGTTCCCAGACGCACGAATGCCGGCCCGAGATCGGGCCGGCATCCGGTTGCTGGACCACCTGCGGGTCTTGGCTTAGGCAGCTGCCTCCCGCGAGGTGGTGCAGCTAGGCGTAGGGTCGATCACTGCACATCACCTCCTTTCGTTAGGCGGCACGATAGCGGAAGGCCCCCGGGGGCGCAAGGACCCGCCTCGAGCACGGTGGCCGGTGGACGCCAGCCCGCGGGCGCTCTAGTCGAGGAGCTCGAGCGGCACCAGGCTGGAGGCGCCGGCAGGCGAGCCCGTCAACGCCTGGATGGCGGCGTCGAGCACGGGATCGTCGCCGGCCGGCGGGTTCGGCGGCGGCGTGACGACGACGTCGGGCATCAGGCCCTTGCCCTGGATCCAGGTCTTGCTGTCCGGCGTGAGCCACTTGGCGATGGTCAGGCGGAAGCCGCCCATGTCGTCGCTGAGGGTCTGGAACTGCTGGATCACGCCCTTGCCGAAGGTGACCTGGCCCACCAGCCGCGCGCGCTTCGAGTCCTGCAGTGCCCCGGCCACGATCTCGCTGGCACTCGCCGAGCCCTTGTCCACCAGGACGACCAGTGAGATCCGGGGATCGGTGGCGACACCGCCGGGCTGGGCATCCTGTGCCACCTGGCGCCCGTCGGCGTATTCCTGCCAATAGATGGGGCCCGAGCCGATGAACTGGCTGGCGATCTTCTGGGCGGCATCAACGAAGCCTCCGGGATCGCCGCGCAGGTCGAAGGCGATGTGGGTCACGCCCCTGGCCAGCAGGGCGGCGAGCTGGTCCTTGAAGTCGGCCGGAGCGGTGTCGCTGAACTGGGCCAGGTGGATGTAGCCGACCTGGCCCGAGTCCACGAGGCGACTGTCCACCTGCGGCTCGGTGACCACCTGGCGGGTGATCGACAGGTCGAAGGGCTGGCCGCCGTTGCGCGCCAGGCGGAGGATCACGGCCGTGTTCGCCGGGCCGCGCACCTGTGCCGTGATGGCGTCGACCGTCTGGCCGTCGACCGCCTTGCCGGCGACCGCGACGATGACGTCGTTGGCCAGCAGCCCGGCCCCTGCGGCAGGCGCGCCGGGGACCGTGCGCACGACGACGAGCGCGCAGGCCGAGCCGAGGGGTGTGCAGCCCTCCGTCCCGTCGGGTGCCCGGCTGGTCATGACGGCCCCGATGCCCTCGAATTGGCCGGCCAGGCCCGACAGGGTGGAGGTCAGGGCGGCCGGCGCGAGGTATTCGCTGTAGGGATCCTTGAGCGAGGCGAACATCCCGCTGAGCGCGCCCTCGACGAGCGCCCGCTGGTCCACCGGGCCTTCCGCGAAGTCGCTGGTGATGGCGTGGTACGCGTCCCAGAACGCCTGGAACGCGGCCTCGTCGGACGCCTGGGTGCCCGGCGTCTCGGCCTGCAGGTGGCCCAGCGAGTAGCCCGACGCGAACAGGGCCGAGCCGGCAAGGACGGCGACGACCGCCAGCGCGAGGCGCGAACCAGGGACGCGGACGGGGCGGCGTGGCGTCGCCTCGGGGTCGGAGGACGGGAGGGGCAGGGACATGATGCGACGCCTCGACGAGTCGAAAGGGTGATCCGGACCGTGGGGCGCCAGTCTAATCACCGGCGGCGAGGCTGCACGGCGCGGCCGTTCTGGTCGGCTAGCTCAGCGGATGAGGTAGCTCCGGACCGAGATCCAGGCACCGATACCGCCCATCAACACCCCCGCCCCGACCACCAGGCCGACCAGCTCCAGGCCCAGCTGCTGGTCGAAGCCGACCGGGACCTGGGCCACGATGGCGGTGGTGAACTGGCTGATCGGCCCGGCGGCAAGACCCAGCAGGACCAGCGTCAAGGCCGCGCCGATGAGGCCCACGAACAGGCCCTCGAAGATGAAGGGCCAGCGGATGAACGCGTCGGACGCCCCGACCAGCCGCATGATCTCGATCTCGTCGGCCCGGGCCATGACCGCCATGCGGATCGTGTTGACGACGATGAAGAGGACGGTCAGGCCGACCATCACCAGCATGATCAGGCCGATCGTGCGCAGGACGTTGGTGATGGTGATGAGGGCGTCCACGACCTGCTGCGTCTCGTCGACCCGCTGGACCACGCCGGTCGAGGCCTTGAGCACGTCGACGACGGTCCCGTAGACGCCCGGCTCGCGCAGCTTGACGTTGATGCTGGCGGGGATGGGGTTGGTCCCGGTGACGGCCGTGAAGTCCTGCTGGCCGCGGGCGCGCAGGGTGGCCTGCCAGTCGGCCAGCGCCTGGTCCTTGGTCGTGTAGGTGACCGCCGAGACCTCCGGCAGCGCCTGCACCTGCCCGATGAGGGCCTGGACGCGGTCGGGCGGCACCCCGTCGTAGAGGTAGGCCTGTACATCGACCTTCTGCTCCACGAACGACAGGCCCGCTTGCAGGCCCGACAGGACGATCAGGAGGCCCGCCAGGAGCAGCAGCATGAGCACCATCGTCACGGTCGCGGCGAGGCTCATCACGCGGTTCCGCCAGAGTCCCTGGAGGGCGCGGCGCACCGAGAAGGCAGTGAAGGTCAGCACGGCCCGCGCCAGTCGCTCACGCGCATCTCAGTACTCGCGGTGATAGCCGCCCACCTCGTCGCGCACGACGCGGCCCTCCTCCAGGGCCACCACGCGGCGCCGCAGCGCGGTCACCACCTCCGCGTTGTGGGTGGCCATCAGGACGGTCGTGCCGAGCTCGTTGATGCGCAGCAGGAGCTGCAGGATCTCCCAGCTGATGAGCGGGTCCAGGTTGCCGGTGGGCTCGTCGGCGATGATGATCTCGGGGTCGTGGACCATGGCCCGGGCGATGGCCGTGCGTTGCTGCTCGCCGCCCGACAGCTGCGCCGGCCGCTGCGCCGCCTGGCCAGTCAGGCCGACCAGGGCGAGCACTCGTTCGACCACCGGGGCGGCCTGCTGGCGCGGCGTGCCCGTGACCTCGAGGGCGAAGGCCACGTTCTCGCGAACGGTCTTGCTGGGCAGCAGCTTGAAGTCCTGGAAGACGATGCCGATGCGCCGCCGCATGAGCGGTACCTGGCGGCGCGGCAGGTGGGCCAGGTCCTGGCCGGCCAGGAGCACCGCGCCGGTCGTGGCCACCTCGTCGCGGATCAGCAGCTTGATGAGCGTCGTCTTGCCCGCCCCCGAGGGGCCGACGAGGAATACGAAGTCGCCACGGGGCACGACGAGATCCACGTCCACCAGGGCGCGTTTCCCATTGGGGTAGACCATGCTCACGTCGTGCAGCACGAGCGAGGCACGGAGGGCGTCCGGTTCCGGCGGTCGCGGCGTGACGGCCGGCGGCTCGAGCGTTGCGGTCACGGCGGCGCGAGGGTAGCACAGGCGCCTGCCGGGCCGGCCCGGCAGGCGCGGCCGTGAGGCGCGGTCAGGCCTCGCCGGAGGCGGCCACCTCCGCCAGGGCCCGTTCGAAGCGTGGTTCGGCGGCGTGGCTCAGGAGCCGGTCGAAGTGGCGCGCGGCGTAGGCGTGGAAGTCCACGTCCAGCGTGCTGATGGCCTGCTGGAGGACGCCCCAGGTGGCCTCGCGGAAGTCGGACACGACGCGCATGAGGGCCAGGCGGCCCAGGCGTTCGGGCCGCACCGACCCCTCGTAGGCCGCCAGCAGGACCTCGTCCTCGGCGGTGTCCAGGCCGTGGTTGACGCTGAAGTTGCCGAGGTCGAAGAACGGGTCGCCCATGCCCGCGTACTCCCAGTCGACGATGCGGACCCGGGTCCCATCGTCGATGAAGTTGGCGTTGAGCAGGTCGTTGTGGCACGGCTGCATGGGCAGCGGCGCGGCCACGCAGGCCCGTTCCACCCGCCGCACCACCGCCTCCGCCCGCTCGTAGGTGTCCGGGATGGGCACCCCGCGTGAGGCGGCCAGGGCGCGGTAGGCCTCGCCGATGCGATACGGCACGAAGATGCCGGGGATGGCCGGCCCGTCGTGGATCCGGCGGATCGAGTCGGCGACGCGCCGGATCGTGGTCGGCTCGTGGACGGCCGCGTCGGTGATGGGCCCGCCGACGATGAAGCGGGTCACGAGGTAGCCCTCCGGCCGGATGTAGGCGGCCACCTCCGGACCCACGCCGACGCCGGCGGCCATGACGGTCGCCGCGTGTTCCACCTCCCGGCTGATGCCAAGGAGGTGGGTGTCATTGCCGCCCAGGCGCAGGACGACGGTGTCGCCGCCGGCCGCGTCCAGGCCGCCGTCTGCGTCGACGCGGTAGTTGCGGTTGGTGATCCCGCCCGAGAGGGTCGTCAGGACCAGGTCGCGGCCGGCCAGTTCGGGGACGCGCTGGAGCGCGCTCACCAGGGTCGTGCGGAGTTCCCCGGTGAGCGTCTCCCCGGTCATGCCACGCCTGCGACGCGGCCTAGGCGATGGCCGTCTCGCCGGTGGCCGTGTCGGCCGACACCTGCGTCACGTCCACCTTGCCACGCAGCGCGACGAGGTAGTAGAGCACCCCGAACACGACGATGACGGCCAGGGTCGCCTCGAAGACGGGGATCGCCGGCAGGTCCGTCAGGGGGTTGCCGAAGAACTTGAGGAACGTGTTGACGAACGGGTTCGTCCACGTGTTGCGCAGGTCGCTGCCGTAGATGCCGAAGATGTCGGGCGCCGTCCAGAGGCCGATGTTGATGATCATCACGCCGCCCCAGATGAGGGCGATGAGGTTGATGATCGTGCCGTAGCTGCGCAGCGAGAACGGTGCGGCCTGGTGCGGCCACCCGCGCCGCCGGGCGAAGAGCACGCCCAGGTTGCACATGAAGTAGGCCAGGTAGATCAGGCCGGTGGCGGAGATGGCCAGGACGGCCGCCCCGCCGGCGCCGGTGATCAGGACGGGGACCGCCGCCAGGATGCCCACCGCGAGGCCGGCGTTGGCCGGCGTCTTGAGGGTCGGGTTGACGTGAGCCCAGACACCGCCCAGCGGCACGCGCCCGTCACGGCCCATGGAGAAGAGTAGGCGCACGGTCGCGCCCTGGATGGCCAGCGTGCACACGAAGACGGCGATGAGGATCACCACGAGGTAGAGCTGCCCGAAGGTGAAGCCGTTGAAGATGTTGAAGGTCAGGTTCTGCGTCAGCGTGTCGGCGATGGGGAAGCCGAAGTTCTGGGCGCTGGTGGTCGCCGCGCCGAGGTCCTGGAAGGAGAGGGTCACGGCCAGGAGGAACACCGCCCCCACGATGCCGCTCAGCCAGATCGCCGCGAGGACGCCGCGCGGGGCGCGGCGGCTGGCGTCGACGGTCTCCTCGCCGAAGGTGCCGGCGGTGTCGAAGCCGTAGACCACGAACAGCGGCATCAGCATGCCCACCAGGAAGACGGCCAGGAAGTTGCCGCCGGCCAGGCCGCTGGTGGTCGAGGTGTCGAACAGGATCGACGGCGACTGGTGGTTGGCGAAGAACAGCAGGATCAGGGCGAAGACGAGCATGCCCACGATCTCCGCCGCCACGCCGATGTTGTTGAGGACGGCCAGGATCCGCACGCCTGCCACGTTGATGATCGTCGAGATCACGAGCGTGACGAGGCCCAGGAACTGCTGGTTGTCCAGGCCGGGCACGACCGACGGGTCTCCCAGCTTGATGTTCATGATCGTGGAGAGCACGAGCGGCACGGTCACGGCCACGGCCGTCACGGTGACCACGCCGGCCCAGAAGTAGATCCAGCCGGTGAACCAGCCGAGCGTCCGGTTGGAGAGCCGCTTGGACCACTGGTAGATGGACCCCGCGACCGGGAAGTGGCTGGACAGCTCGGCGAAGTTGAGGGCCACGAAGGACTGGCCGATGATGACCAGGAACCAGGCCCAGAAGACCGTCACCGGCCCGCCCACGCCGTAGCCGACGGCCTGGTTGGTGAAGGTCCCGGTGGACACCGAGATGTAGCTGAAGGCGACCGCGAAGACCGACAGGAAGCCGAGCGTGCGGCGCAGCTCCGGCTTGATGCCCAGCGAGCGAAGATGGGCGTCGTCCTGGGCGGCCTGATCGGCCGGCGCGGCGCCCGGTTGCATCGTCACGATCACCCTCCTGTGCCCTCGTCGCACGGCGCGGCCCCACCTGTCGGCACGTGCCCACGAGCCTCCGACCCCGCGCCCCCTCCGGGCGGCGGGATGGCAGCGGAGTCTACGGACGGTGGTGCACGGGCGCAAGGGGTGAATTTCGCGGATGTCGTGCCCAGGCGCCGGTCCTCGCACGAATCCCGCACGTCTCGGTCCCGCAGCCCGCCGGCCGCGCATGGCTGCGCCGTATGCTGCCGGGCGTGACGGAGATGGCGCGACGGCGCTCCTGGTCCCGGCTGGCGGCCGTGTCGGCCGTCCTCGCAGTGGTCGCTGGCTGCGGCGGACCGGCGCCGACGCCGACCCCGCAGCCCTCTCCCGTCGCGGCCAGCCCGTCGGCGAGCGGGGCCACGCCGCGGCCGTCGGGCACTCCCCTGGCGTGGACCGATTGCGGCGCCCCCCTCCAGTGCGCCACCCTCAGCGTGCCGCTCGACTACGCCGCCGGCGGGTCGGCGGTGGCGCACATCAGCCTCATCCGCCTGCCGGCGACGGACCGCGCCCGCCGCATCGGCTCGCTGGTGACCAACCCGGGCGGGCCCGGCGGGTCGGGCGTCGACTTCGTGCGGCAGGACGCCACCGCGGTCTTCCCGGCAGCCGTCCGTGAGCGCTTCGACATCGTCGGCTTCGACCCGCGAGGGGTGGGCCTCAGCACGCCGGTCCGCTGCGAGGCCGATCTGGAGAGCTACCTCTCGGCCGATCCGGATCCCATCACGGCGGCCCAGTGGACGGCCCTCGTGGCGGCCGACCGGGCCTTCGCCACCGCCTGCGGGACGAACGCCGGGCCGCTCCTCGGCGATGTCTCGACCGTCTCCGCCGCCCGCGACCTGGACCTCCTGCGGGCGGCGCTGGGCGAGGCGAAGCTGACCTACGTCGGCTACTCCTACGGCACGTTCCTTGGCGCGACGTACGCCGGGCTCTTCCCCGACCACGTGCGGGCCCTCGTCCTGGACGCGGCGGTCGATCCGGCGCTCGACCTGGTGGGCCGCCTGCGCGGCCAGGCGGCCAGCTTCGAGGGGGCGCTCGACCGCTTCCTCGCCTCGTGCTCGGCCGACCCGAGCTGCGGGTTCTACGAGGGCGGCGCGTCGGGCCGGGCCTTCGACCGCCTCATCGCCGGGCTCGATCGGAAGCCGCTCCCGGCGCCGCTCGTGGGCGGTGGTCGCGCCGCGACCGCCGGCATGGCCTGGAACGCGATCCTTGGCGCGCTCTACAGCCCGGGCTTCGGCTGGCCGTATCTGGCCCGGGCGCTCGGGCTTGCCGCGGCCGGTGACGGCTCGCTGCTGCTGGCCACCGCCGACGCCCTGAACGGCCGTAAGCCCGACGGCGAGTACAGCAACGAGGTCGAGGCCAACAGCGCCATCAACTGTGCGGACGAGCCGGCCCCGACCGACCCCGCCGCCTACATGACGCTCGCCCAGCAGCTGCTGAAGACCGCGCCGCGCGTGGGGCGCGTCCTGGCCGCCACGGGGCTGACCTGCGCGTTCTGGCCCGTCCATCCGACAGCGGCGCCCGCTCCGATCAGGGCGGCCGGAGCCCCGCCGATCGTCGTCATCGGCGGCACCGGCGACCCCGCCACGCCCTACGCGTGGTCGGTGGCCCTGGCGAAGGAGCTGAGCTCGGGCGTCCTGCTGACCCGCACCGGCGAGGGCCACGGCTCGTACGGGTTCGGCACGCCCTGCATCGACGCCCCGGTGGACGCCTACCTGCTCGACCTCACGGCGCCCGTCAAGGGCACCGTTTGCAAGTGACCGGGTCCGGCCTCAGGGGCGGAGGCCGGCCAGCAGCTCGTCGTGCAGGAGGCCGTTCGAGGCCAGCATCGTCGACCCGTCGATCGTGCGCCGGCCCTCGAAGTCGGTGACCCGGGCCCCGGCCTCCTCCAGCACGACCAGCGGCCCCGCCAGGTCCCAGGCGTGCATGCCCACCTCGATCATGGCCTCCGCCGCCCCTTCCGCCACCAGCGAGTAGCCCCAGAAGTCGCCGAAGCCGCGGTCCCGCCAGGCGCGACGCACGAGCGAGCGGAAGCCGGGCGCCTCGGGCTCGATGTCGGTCGGCGAGCTGTACACCAGCTGGGCGTCCTCCAGTCGCGCGACGGCCGAGACGTGGATCCGCCGCGGACCGGGGGCTACCGCGCCGGGCGACCCGGTGACCCATGCCCCGCCGCCCCGCCAGGCGTACCAGCGCTGCCGCAGGGCGGGGGCGGAGACCACACCGACCTGCATCTCGCCCTCCCGGCTGATGCCAAGGAGGGTCCCGAATAGGGGCACGCCGCGGATGAAGTTGTGGGTCCCGTCGATGGGGTCCACGTACCAGCGCACCGCGGCCTCAGGGTGGGTCTCGCCCTCCTCTTCGCCGATCAGCCCGTGGTCCGGGTAGGCGGCCAGGATGCGCTCCCCCAGGTGGCGTTCGATGGCCTGGTCGACCTGCGTGACCAGGCTGCGGTCCGGCTTGGCGCTGATCTGCAGCTCGCGCCGGAAGCCCGCCAGGGCCATCGCGTCGGCCTCGTCGCAGATGGCCAGGGCCAGGTCAAGCCACCCGCGCAGCTCGGCCTCGCTGCCGCGTCGCAGGCCCGCGCTCCAGGCCGCCCCGAACGTCACGCCCGGATCCGTTCGTTGGACGGGTCGTAGAGCGGCTCGCGGGTCACCACCCCGCCGGCCCACATGCCAAAGACGTCGACCTCCACGCGCGTGCCGAGCGCCGCGTGCGCGGCGGGCAGGTAGGCGTAGGCGATGCTGCGCTCGACGGCGTAGCCGAAGCCACCCGACGTGACCCGCCCGACCACCCGTCCGTCGACGCGCACGGGCTCGTTGCCCAGGGCGATCGAGCGTGGATCGTCGAGCACCAGGCAGCGCAGGCGCCTTGGCGGCGGCCCAGCTTCGCGCGCGGCCCGCAGGGCCGCCTGACCGATGAACTCGGCCGGCTTGTCCAGCCGCACGGCGAAGCCCAGGCCGGCCATGTCGGGTGTCTCCTCCGGCGTGATGTCGCTGGACCAGACCCGGTAGCCCTTCTCCAGGCGAAGCGCGTCGATGGCCCGGTAGCCGCCCGCCACGAGACCGAGAGGCTGGCCCTGGGCCCAGATCGTGCGCCACAGCGTCCGCCCGTACTCGCTCGGCGGGTACAGCTCCCAGCCCAGCTCGCCCACGTACGTCACGCGCAGGGCCAGGACCGGCACACTGCCGACCGTGATCTCGCGGGCGGTCAGGTAGGGGAAGGCGGCGTCGCTCAGGTCGTCGCGCGTGAGGGGCGCCAGGATGTCCCGCGCCAGCGGTCCCCACAGCCCCAGGCAGGCCCTGGCCGCCGTGATGTCGCGCAGCATCACCGATCCGTCCTCCGAGGCGTGCTGGCGGATCCACCCCAGGTCATGGTTGCCGAACGCGGTGCCGGTCACGATCAGGAAGCGGTCCTCGCCCCAGCGCGTGACCGTGAAGTCGCTCTCGATGCCGCCCCGCCGGTTAAGCAGCTGGGTGTAGACGATGCTGCCCACCGGGCGGTCGATGTCGTTGGCGCAGAGGCCCTGCAGGAAGGCGCACGCGCCCGGGCCGGCGACCTCGATCTTGGCGAAGCTGCTCTCGTCGAAAAGGGCCGCCCGGCGGCGGCACGCCAGGGCCTCGGCGCCGATGGCGGTCGACCAGTGCTCGCCGGCCCAACCGCGCGGCCGCTGGGCCTCCAGCTCGGCCCGCGTCGCCACGCCGGCCCCGTCCTCGTTGCCGGCGAACCAGTTGGGCCGCTCCCAGCCGGACTTCTCGCCGAACACCGCGCCGAGCGCAGCGAGCTCCTCGTAGGCCGGCGACAGGCGCAGGGGCCGGCCCGCCTGGCGCTCCTCGTTGGGGTAGTGGATGTCGTAGTAGGTGGCGTAGTTCTCGTAGGTCCGGGCCAGCGTGTAGGCCTGGCTGCGGTACTGCGGCCCGAAGCGCCGGATGTCCATCTTCCAAAGGTCAAGCTCCGGCTCGCCATCGACGATCCAGCGGGCCACCTGCTGGCCGATGCCGCCGGCGCCGGCGATGCCGTGGGCGCAGAAGCCGGCGGCGACGAAGAAGCCGCGCACGGCCGACTCACCCAGGATGAATTCGTTGTCAGGGGTGAAGGCCTCGGGGCCGTTGATGAGGCGCGTCACCTCCGCGTCGGCCATCGAAGGCACGCGACGCACGGCGCCCTGCATGATCGCCTCGAAGCGGGGCCAGTCGGGCGGCAGCAGCCGGCCGTTGAAGTCGGGCGGCACCCCGTCGAGGGCCCACGGGGCCGGGTCACGCTCGTAGCCGCCCATGCACAGGCCGCCCACCTCCTCGCGGAAGTAGACGAGGTTGTCCGGGTCACGCATGGTGGGCATGTCCGGAGTCACCCCGGCCAGGGGCTTCGTCAGCAGGTACTGGTGGGCCATCGGGATGATCGGCACGTCCACCCCGGCGAGGCGCCCGATCTCCGGGGCGCACATGCCGGCGGCGTCGACGACCACGTCGGCCACGATCTCGCCGCGGTCGGTGGTCACGCCACGGACGCGCCCCTGCTCGACGCGGATGGCCGTGACGCGGTGCTCGGTCAGGATGCGGGCGCCCCGTGCGCGAGCGCCGGCGGCCAGGGCGAAGGCAAGGTTGGAGGGGTCGAGCCAGCCGTCGGTCGGCAGGAAGACTGCCCCGAGCACGCCGGTGGGGTCCATCAGCGGGAAGCGCGCCTGCGTCTCGGCCGTCGTCAGCAGCTCAAGCGGCAGGCCGAAGGTGCGCGCCCAGCCCACCTGACGCTGCAGCTCCTCGAAGCGCGCCGGCGTGCTGGCCAGGCGCAGCGAGCCCACCTCGTGCCACGAGACGTCCACCCCCGTCTCGGCGCCAAGGCGCCGGTACAGCGCCGCGCTGTACATCATCATGCGGGTCAGGGTCGTGGTGCTGCGGAGCTGGCCCA
Source organism: Candidatus Limnocylindrales bacterium (assembly GCA_036561685.1). Taxonomy (GTDB): domain Bacteria; phylum Chloroflexota; class Limnocylindria; order Limnocylindrales; family CSP1-4; genus DASPUH01. Next base: position 19,319 of record DATBOX010000153.1, read on the forward strand.
CCAGGCCGGCCGAATGGAACGTCGAGCCGCTGGTGAGCCCCGCCCGGTCGACCAGGATCACGTCCCGCCAGCCCAGCTCGGTGAGGTGGTAGGCGATGCTCGTGCCGCCGACGCCGCCGCCGATGATGACCGCCTGGGCGTGCTCGACCATCGCCGTGCCTACAGCAGGGCGAACGAGGCGGGCAGGTAGCCGTCCCAGGCCGGCCCCTCGCGGTTGGCCGACCACAGGGCAGGGTTGCCGTTGATGCGCATCCCGGCCTCGATCAGCGGCACGAGGCTGGTGGAGTGGCCCGGGACGTACACGCGCCACGCGCCTCCGGGTTCGAGCCGGCCCAGGAGGTCGCCCGTCACGGCCGGCAGGAGCGCCGCGTCGCGCACGGCGATGGGGCCCGAACGGCCGCTGGCGTGGACGTAGCCGTAACCGAGCGGCCCCCCGTCACGGCCGCGGTAGCGCACCAGCAGGCGGCCGTCGGCCATGAAGCCAAGGTGATCGTGGCGGCGCCGCCAGCCCAGCACGCGGCGATCGGTGGCGTCGAGCTCGGCCAGCAGGTCGGTGGGCAGCGAGGCCGGGTCGACCGGCTCGCTGGCGGTCATCCTGGTGTGGCCCGGCCGGGCGTGGAAGGGCACGGCCACGACCGCCTCCGGCAGCGGGGCCAGGGCGCCCGGACGAGGCCGGCCAAGCACCTCGTAGATAGGCACCCGCGGCAGCAGGCCGAAGGTGGCATACAGGCCGGCCGAGATCGGCTGCAGGCTGTCGATGCAGGTGTGGTGGAGCGCTCCCGGCGCCGCGGCCGGGCTGCCCGGTCCGGGGACGAGGCGTCGCAGGATGCCACGGCCCACGCCCGCGGTCTGGAGGCCGGGTTCCACGAAGAGGAACGACAGGAACCACGTCGCTTCCCGCTCGATGGCGATCCCGAAACCGGCCGGTCGTCCGTCGGGCCTGGCCGCGACCCAGGCCCGGCCGCCTTCGCCGAAGGCCAGCTCGGCGAAGAAGGAGGCCAGTCCGTCGCCCTCGTCGGGCGGCAGCGAGGGCTGGTTCCAGCGCGCGAACAGCTCGTTGATGGAGGTGAAGAAGACCTCCAGGCAGGCCTCCACGTCGTCTCGTGTCATGGGCCGTTCGATGAGCTCGGTCACGCGCCGCCGCCGGTCTGGTCGGTCGCCTCGCGTTCCAGCTCGGCGGTCATGAAGGCGTCCAGCTCGCCGTCCAGGACGGCGCTCGTGTTGCTGGTCTCGACCTGCGTGCGCAGGTCCTTGACCATCTGGTAGGGGTGCAGCACATAGGAGCGGATCTGGTTGCCCCAGCCGGCTTCCACGTGCTCGCCGCGGATGGCCCGCATCTCGGCCTCCTTCTCCTCCAGGCGCCGTTCCAGGAGGCGCGCCTTGAGGACCTTGATGGCCGTCTCGCGGTTCTGGATCTGCGACCGCTCGTTCTGGCTCTGGGCCACGATGCCGGTGGGCAGGTGGGTCAGGCGGACGGCCGAGTCGGTCTTGTTGACGTGTTGGCCACCGGCGCCCTGGGAGCGGTACGTGTCGACCCGGATCTCGTCCCAGTCGAGCTCGATCTCCGCGTCGTCCTCCACCTCGGGGACCACCTCGATCAGGGCGAAGGTCGTCTGGCGCCGCTTCTGGGCATCGAACGGGCTGATGCGCACGAGCCGGTGGACGCCGCGCTCCGCCCGCAGCCAGCCGTAGGCCATGCGCCCGTGGACGCCCACGGTGACGCTCTTGAGGCCGGCCTGTTCGCCCTCCAGCTGGTCCACGATCTCGCTCGCGAAGCGGTGCCGTTCCGCCCAGCGCAGGTACATCCGCAGCAGCATCTCGGCCCAGTCGGTCGCCTCGGTGCCGCCGGCGCCCGCGCTGATGGTCAGGATCGCGTCCCGTTCGTCGTAGGGGCCGCCGAAGAGCAGGTCGGTGCGCTGGCGCTCGTAGTCGGCCCGCAGCTTCTCGTACTCGTCGTCGACGCTGGCGGCGAAGTCGGGGTCCTGCTGCGCCATCTCGGTCAGCTCCAGGAGGTCGGTGGCACGCGCCCCCAGGCCGCGCCACAGCTCGATCTCCTCGCGCAGCCGCTCGGCCCGCTTGAGGGTGCGCTGGGCCGCGCGCGGGTCGTCCCACAGGTCGGGCCGCGCGGCGACCTCGTCGAGGCCGGCCAGGGTCAGGGTCTTGGCGTCGAGGTCAAAGCCGCCCCGAGGTCGCTCGGACGCGGTCGACCAGGTCGCGGACGGCAGAGGCGTCCACTACTGGCGGTTCCGCAGGTCCTGGAGCAGGACGGGGCGCAATTCGATGATGCGCAGCGCAGTCTTGCTTCGAGCGACGACGGGGTTCACGCAGGGGCAGTACGAGTTGTGAGGGCAGACGCCGCAGTTGCCGTCGCAATCCAGCCACGCGGCGTAACTGCAGTTGCGGCAGTCACGCTCGCAGGCGATCAGATCGACGAACTCGTCGTCGACGGCGCCCGACTTCACCGATCCCTCGCTCCCTCTCCCGGCCGCGTGTGGACAATGACTCGCTTCGCGGAGTACCGGGCCTGGCAGATCGAACGCCGTCGGGCTGGGCCGCCGGCGTGTTTTCCGAAGTATACGGATGGGACCGTCCCGACTCAAGGGGTCAGGACGGGGAAGAATGGCTCAATGGCTGAAAAGATAGAGGGCCAGGCCGCCCAGTTCGTGGACCATCGCATCGGCCAGGCTCGAGGGGTCCGCATCGGTCGGGCTGTCGGTCGCCGGCGAGCCGTAGGCGGTCAGGCCCAGGTCGGTCGCCATGCGCAAGACCCGCAGCATGTGGGTCCGATCGCTGACGAAGATGGCGCTGCTCAGGCCATGCGCGCGGAAGACGGTCGCCACGTTCGTCAGGGACTCCAGGGTGTCGCGGCCGGTCGATTCGTCGAGGATGCGATCGGACGGCACGCCATGCGCCATGGCGTAGGCGCGCGCCGCCTGCGCCTCGCTGAAGCGGTCGCCTGGCGCCCGCCCGCCGGTCACGACGAGGTACCGCGTCGTGCCGCGGCGGAAGATGGTCAGGGCGTGATCCAGGCGGGCCCGGAAGACCGGCGAGGGCACGCCGTCGTACTGGGCCGCCCCCAGCACGACGATCGCGTCGGCCGGGCGGTCGCCCTCATCGACCTGGCCCTGCTGCCAGATGCGCAAAGCCGTGTAGCCCGTGACGCCGACCGTGCCGACCACGACCGCCAGGCCCACCCGGGCCAGCGACCCGGTCAGCGTCCGTGGCACTTCTTGTACTTGAGCCCGCTGCCGCACCAGCATGGGTCGTTGCGTCCCAGCTTGGGCGTCCCCGAGGGGGCCGCTGCCGGCGCGCGTCCCGGCAGGCCGGCGATGGCCGTCGCAGCGGGACCGGCCGGGGCGACGGATCCGGCGACCTGCGGGGGCCGCGGCTGGGTCGGCGTCGCTCGGGCGCCGTCGGCTGGCGAGGCCGCCGGCTGGCCCGGGCCGGGCATCGGCTGGGCCGCCTCGGGCGGGGGCGTCGGCTGCTGGGTGACCGTGACGCGGAAGATGGTGTGGGCGACCTGTTCACGGATGAAGCCGCGCAGCTCCTGATACAGCGAGAAGGCGACCTTCTTGAATGCCTGCAGCGGGTCCTCGCCGCCGTAGCCTCGCAGGCCGATGCCCCGCCGCATGTCGTCCAGCTCGGTCAGGTGCTCGACCCACAGGCTGTCGATGGCCCGCAGCAGCACGATCCGCTCGACGACCGCCCAGACCTCCTCGCCGTGGGTCGCCTCGCGCTCCGCCAGCGTGGCGTCGACCAGCTCCTGGAGGGAGGTCAGGATGGCCTCCCGGCTGCCCATGTCCCACAGCGCGTCGGGCGTGACCTTGGCCGGGTCGAGGCCCAGGCCGACCAGCTCCTTGGACAGCTCGTCGAGGTCCCAGTCGTCCGGCGGCACGTCGGGCAGGAGATGGCGATCGAGGAGGGCGCCGATCTCGTCGTCGAGGAAGGCCCGCACGGTCTCCGTCAGATCCTCGTTGCGGAGGACCTTGTCGCGCTCCGCGTAGATGGTCTCGCGCTGCTTGTTGATGACGTCGTCGAACTCGACGACGCGCTTGCGCTGATCGAAGTTGTAGCCCTCGACGCGGGCCTGCGCGCTCTCGATGGCGCGCGATACGAGGTTCGACTCGATGGCCGCGTCGTCCTCCAGGCCGAAGCGCTGCATCAGCGAGGCGACGCGATCGGACGCGAAGCGCTTCATCAGCGTGTCGTCGAGCGAGAGGAAGAAGCGCGAGGAACCCGGGTCGCCCTGGCGCCCGGCGCGGCCGCGCAGCTGGTTGTCGATGCGGCGGGCGTCGTGCCGTTCGGTGCCGATGATGTGGAGGCCGCCCGCGGCCACGACGCGCTCGTGATCCTCCGCGCAGGCGGCACGAGCCGCCTCGAGGGCTGCCTCGTAGACCTCGGGCTCCACCTCGGCCGGGTTGAGCCCCTGGCGGTGGAGCTGCTCGGAGGCGATGCCGGCCGGGTTGCCACCCAGGATGATGTCCGTGCCGCGGCCGGCCATGTTGGTGGAGATCGTGACGGCCTTGCTGCGGCCGGCCTGGGCCACGATCTCCGCTTCCTTCTCGTGGTACTTGGCGTTCAGCACCTCGTGGCGGATGCCGCGCCGCTTGAGCATCTCGGACAGGATCTCGCTCTTCTCCACGCTGATCGTGCCGACCAGGACCGGCCGGCCGGTCTCCTGGAGCTCCTCGATCTCGTCGATGAGGGCCTCGAACTTGGCCGGCTCGCTGCGGTAGACGAGGTCGGGCGAGTCATCGCGGATCATCGGCCGGTGGGTCGGCATGGCCACCACGTCCAGGCCGTAGATGCGGTAGAACTCCTCGGCCTCCGTGAGGGCCGTGCCGGTCATGCCGGCCAGCTTGTCGTACAGGCGGAAGTAGTTCTGGAAGGTGATCGTGGCCAGGGTCACCGACTCACGCTGGACGCGCAGGCCCTCCTTGGCCTCGATCGCCTGGTGCAGCCCCTCCGACCAGCGTCGCCCGGGCATCTGGCGGCCGGTGAACTCGTCGACGATGACGATCTCGCCGTCCTTGACCAGGTAGTCGCGGTCGCGCCGGTAGAGCGCATGGGCGCGCAGCGCCTGCTCGAAGTGGCGGGCCATGCGCGGGTCGGCGGCGTACAGGTTGGGCACATCGAGCAGGCGCTCCATGTGCGCCACGCCCTCCTCCGTCGGCGAGACGGCGTGCTCCTTGAGGTCGACGAAGTAGTCGCCGCCCTCCTCCTCGCCTTCCGGCCGCTCCTTCAGGCGTGGCACCAGCCGGGCGAACTGGTAGTAGAGGTCCTCCGACTCGGCCGCCTGGCCGCTGATGATGAGCGGCGTGCGGGCCTCGTCGATGAGGATGTTGTCGACCTCGTCCACGACGGCGAAGTAGCGGCCGCGCTGAACCCGTTGGTTGGCCTCCTGGACCATGTTGTCGCGCAGGTAGTCGAAGCCGAACTCGTTGTTCGTGCCGTACGTCACGTCCGCCGCGTAGGCCTCGGCGCGAGCCACCGGACGCAGGTGCTGGGTGCGCTCGTCGCTGGAGCGGAACGCCGGGTCGAACACGAAGGCCGTGTCGTGCTGGATGATGCCGACCGTGAGGCCCACGCCGTGGAAGATGGGGCCCATCCACTGCGGGTCGCGCTTGGCCAGGTAGTCGTTGGGCGTCACGACATGGACGCCGCGACCGGCCATCGCGTTGAGGGCCGCCGCGAGGGGCGCGACGAGGGTCTTGCCCTCGCCGGTCTTCATCTCCGCGATCTTGCCCTGGTGGAGCACCACGCCGCCCATCAGCTGGACGTCGAAGTGGCGCATGCCAAGGTGGCGCCGGCTGACCTCGCGGGCCGCGGCGAAGACCTCGGGCAGGGCGTCATCGAGGACGGCCTGCAGGTGGCGGGTGTCGGCCTTCTCGCGGGCGATGCGAATCTCCCGCCGTCGCTCCGACTCGGGGTTGTTCAGCTCGTCGTCCGAGGGTTCCGTGGGCGCGGCGTCCTCGAGGATCTCCGCGCGCAGGGCGACCATGCGCTCGCGGATCTCCTCATCGGAGAGCGCCTCGAACTCGGCTTCCAGGCCGTTGATCTCGTCGACGAGCGGCTGCAGGCGCCGCGCTTCGCGCTCGCCGCCACCGGTGAAGCGCGACAACAGGTTCTTCATGGGAAGCGAAAGTATAGGGCTGAGCGTGCTGCTCCCCCTTGGCCGTGCCCGCGGTCCTCGGCGGCCCCGCGCCTCAGTGCCAGAAGCCGGTGAGGTAGCCCAGCAGGAGGAGGACGAGCGTGAGGCCGGCCAGGCCGCCGAAGAGGAGCACGCCCTGGAACGGCCCGGCGGTCTCCGACTCGGGGTTGGCGAGGCGCGAAGGGGCCCAGCGGGTGGTCCGCAGGCGGGTCCGCCAGTCGCGCGGCTGGACCGGGCGCGGCTCGAGGCCGCCCTCTACGGGACGGTAGAGCTTGAGGCTCATCGGGCGGCCGCCGCCTCGAGGGGCCCGTCACCGGGCGGCGCGATCGACTCGTTGCCCTCCCAGAGGAGCATCTCCTCCACCAGCTGGAGCTCGCTGGAGAAGAGCGCGCCGACCGACTCACCATCGTGGATGCGCCGGATGGCCTCGCCGATGAGCGGGGCCACCGACAACTGCCGGATCTTCGCGATGCGCTTGGCCGGGGTGAGCGGCACGGTGTCCGTGACGACCACCTCCAGGAGCGACGATTCGCGGATGCGGTCGATGGCCGGATCGCTCAGCACGCCGTGCGTGGCGCAGGCGTAGATCTCCGTGACGCCCTCCTTCTCGAGGGCGCGGACCGTCTCCATGAGCGTGCCCGCGGTGTCGATCTCGTCGTCGACGATGATCGCCCGCCGCCCCGCCACCTCGCCGATGACGTTGAGCAGCTCGGCCCGGTCCAGGTTGCCCTGGCGCCGCTTCTCGATGATGGCCAGCGGCGCATCGAGCAACTCGGCGAAGGCGCGGGCCCGCTTGGCGAAACCCAGGTCGGTCACCACGACCAGATCGGCCAACTGCTTGCGCCGGAAGTAGTTGCTCAGCAGGTGGACGGCGGTCAGCTCGTCGACCGGGATGCTGAAGAAGCCCTGGATCTGGCCCTGGTGGAGGTCCATGGTGAGCATCCGGTCGGCGCCCGCCACCTGCAGCATGTCGGCGATGAGGCGCGCCGTGATCGGTACGCGCGGCTGGTCCTTCTTGTCCGACCGGCCATAGGCGTAGAACGGCACCACGGCCGTGATGCGCCCGGCGCTGGCCCGTTTGAACGCGTCGATCATGATCAGGAGTTCCATGATCGACTTGTTGACCGGCGCGCACGTGGGCTGGATGAGGTAGACGTCGCGCTGGCGGACGTTGTCCAGGATCTTGACGAAGATGTTCTCGTTGGCGAACTCGAAGACCTCCGCCCGCCCGAGCTCGCGACCCAGGTAGCGCGCGATCTTCTGCGCCAGTCCGAGGTTGGCGTTGCCGGTGTACAGGTCGTACTCGCCCAGGCCGACGCGGCCCGGCGCCCCGAAGGCACTCATGGGCGTGGCGTTCCCGGCGTCCGCTCCACGGTCACGCGACTGCAGCTCCTCAGGCGCCCGCGGGTGGCCCGTCCTCCGCGGGTCCGTCATTGTCCTCCATCGCCCGCTGCTCCGCCAGTCCCGCCCGGAAGACGGCGATACCGGCCACGGTGTCGCCCTCGTTGAGGCGCATCACGATGACGCCCCGCGCGCCGCTGCCGTAGCGGTTGATGGTCTTGACGTCGGTCCGCACGACCTGGCCGCCGGCGCTGATCAGCAGCAGCTCCTCGTCATCCTCCGTGACGAGCTGCACGGCCGCCACCGGGCCGGTCTTGCGGCCCTCCAGCGAGATGAGCCGGACACCCTGGCTGCCGCGGTGCATGGTGCGGAAATCGGCCAGGGCGACGCGCTTGCCGTAGCCGGTCTCGGTCAGGACGAGGATGTCGGCGGCCGGTTCGACGACGCTCATGCCCACGACGAGGTCGCCCTCGCGTGCCAGCCGGATGCCGATGACGCCCGCGGCATCACGGCCCATGGGACGCACCTCCGCCTCGCCGAACCGGGCGATGCGGCCCTGGGCCGTGGCGATGACGATGTCGTCGCGGCCGCCCGAGACGCCCACCCAGGCCAGCTCGTCGCCCTCGTTGACGGTGATGGCCCGGATGCCGGATGAGCGGACCTTCTCGAACTGCTCGATGGGAGTCTTCTTGATCATGCCCCGCCGGGTGGCCATGACCAGGTTGTGGCCCTTCTCGAAGTCGGGCGTGGTGAGCACGGAGAGGACCATCTCGCCGGTCTCCACCTGGACCCCCTCGAGGTTGATGATGGGGATGCCCTTGGCCGTCCGCGAGGCGTCAGGCACCTGGTGGACCTTGGAGCTGAAGACGCGCCCGCGATTGGTGAAGAAGAGGGCCCAGTCGTGCGTGTTGGCCACGAGGAGGTGCTCCAGGGCGTCCTCCTCGACGGTCCGGGCACCGATGATGCCCTTGCCGCCGCGCGCCTGGCGCCGGTAGGTGGCCAGGGGCTGGCGCTTGATGTAGCCCCGCCCGCTGACCGTGACCACGACGTCCTCGTCGGCGATGAGATCCTCGTCGGTCATCTCGCGCGAAGCGTCGTCGGCCACGCGGGTGCGCCGTTCGCCGGCGTACTTGCGGGCCAGCTCGGTCAGCTCGTCCTTGATGATGGCCAGGACGCGGGCCGGATTGGCGAGGATGTCCTCCAGCTCGGCGATGAGCTGGATGACGGCCAGGTACTCGTCCTCGATCTTCTTGCGCTCGAGCGCCGCCAGCCGCCGCAGCTGCATCTCCAGGATCGCGTTGGCCTGGATCTCGCTCAGTTCGAAGCGGGCGATGAGGTTGGCCCGCGCGGTCTCCACGTCGGCCGACTGGCGGATCGTGGTGATGACCGCATCCAGGTTGTCGAGGGCGATCTTGAGGCCCTCGAGGATGTGGGCCCGGTCGCGTGCCTTGCCCAGGTCGAACTCGGTGCGACGGCGGACGACCTCGCGGCGCCAGTCGACGTGGTGCTGCAGGACGGCCTTGAGGGGCAGCGTCTGGGGCTGCCCGTCGACCAGGGCCAGCATGTTCATGTTGAAGGCGAGCTGCAGCGGCGTGTGCTTGAAGAGGTTGTTGAGGACCTTGTGCGGGTTGATGTCGCGCTTGCACTCGATGACCAGGCGCATGCCGTCGCGGTCGGACTCGTCGCGCAGGTCGGCGATGCCCTCGATCTTCTTGCCCTGCACCAGCTCGGCGATCTTCTCCACCAGGGCCGCCTTGTTGACCTGGTAGGGCAGCTCGGTGACGACGATCGCCATGCGATTCTGGCGGGTCTCCTCGAACGCGCACTGGGCGCGCATGACGACCCGCCCCCGGCCGTGGGCGTACATCTCGCGGATGGCGTCGACCTGCTCCCATTGGCCGCTCAGCGGATTGCGCCGCTTCTCGAAGCGGAAGATCGTGGCGCCGGTCGGGAAGTCGGGCCCCAGCACGATGTCGCAGAGGGCATCGGCGGTCAGCGCCGGGTCGTCGATGAGGGCGATCGTGGCGGCCACGACCTCGCCGAGGTGGTGCGGCGGGATGTTGGTGGCCATGCCGACGGCGATGCCGGACGAACCGTTGATGAGCAGGTTGGGCAGCTTCGCCGGCAGGACGGACGGCTGCTGCCGCGTGCCGTCGTAGTTGTCGACGAAGTCGACCGTCTCCTTGTCGATGTCGGCCAGCAGTTCCGAGCTGATGGCCGTCATGCGCGCTTCTGTGTAGCGCATGGCGGCGGGCGGGTCGCCGTCGACCGAGCCGAAGTTGCCCTGGCCGTCCACGAGCGGATAGCGCATCGAGAAGTCCTGGGCCATGCGCGCCAGCGCGTCGTACAGGGCCACGTCCCCGTGGGGGTGGTACTTGCCCATGACCTCGCCGATGATCGCCGCGCACTTGCGGTACGAGGCCGCCGAGGTGACGCCCATCTCGTGCATCGTGAAGAGGATCCGGCGGTGCACCGGCTTGAGCCCGTCGCGGACGTCCGGCAGGGCACGGCTGACGATGACGCTCATGGCGTAGTCGAGGTAGCTGGTGCGCAGCTCGTCCTCGATCCCGACGCGCCTGACCCGGCCGATGTCTTCGGTCACGCTGCGGCCCTCATCCTCACGCCGCGCCGAAGGCGTGGGCTACTTCGTGGGCCCGGCTCGTGTCGCGGCGGCGGTCGGTGCGGAGATGCGCCGCCGCAAGCATGGGCCGCAGGTCGCCGGCCAGGGCCTCGTCCGCGCCCGCCCCGGTCAGGGCGTCACGCACGACCCACGCGCGGTTGCCGTCCATGGTGTCGACGCTGACCATGGCCTCGCGCCGCAGGAGGTCGGCCACGCCGGCCGGGTCGACGGTGCGCCAGGAGCGCAGCGCCCAACTCAGGGCCTTGCGCACGTCAGGGTCGGCCTCGCCGATCATCGTGGCGATCAGGGCCAGTGCCGGCGTCGTGCGCAGGCGGTTCGCGCGCTCATCCGTGGGGACACGGAAGGGCAGCTCGGCGACCGTGGAGCCGACCAGGCGGCGCTCCCACCGGTGCGGGGAGTAGACCAGCTGCTCCAGCTCCGCCCACCGGTAGGGCTCGAGCAGGATGCCGCGGGCGGTGAGATCGGCCAGGCTGTCGACGCTGACCCAATCCGCTGCCCGGCGGGCCAGGCGACGGATGACCTGCCAGCTCCGCTCGGGATCGCCTGCCAGGCTGCGACGGAGGGCCACGTGGCTGAACAGGCGCACCTCCAGCAGGTCGGCCTGGGCGAGGCGCTCGGCGAGGTACACGGCGATGGCCGGCGACAGGCCGGCCAGGGCGCGATCGACCCTCCGCGCGACCGTCGACACGAGCGGCCAGCGCACACCGAGCAGCAGTGCCGAGCCGGGCACGATGGTGGGCTGCGCAGCGGCGTAGGCGGGGTCGGCCAGGCCGCGGAACCCGCGGGTCAGGGTGCGCTCGAAGCGCTCGGGATCTGCCACCTGGCCGGCGAGGCGGTCACCAAGGGCCGCGGCGGAGGGCCGGTGCGAAGCTACGAACGCCTGCGCGCGAGCCGTGGTCGGCGTGGGCATCACGGTCGCCCGACCGGCGCGAGCGCCAGGTCGTCCGACGCGAGCGGCACCAGCCGCAGCTGGTAGCGCGCCTGGAGTTGGGCCCGCTGTGCCGCGCCCGCGGCCATGTAGGTCGCCTCGCCCGCGCACAGCAGGTCGCCGGTCGCGGCGTCCAGCACGTGGCCGGCCGCGTGGAAGATGCGGCGGTGGACATCGGTGACCCAGCCTTCGACGCGGACCCGCTGGCCGACCGTGACCGGCGCCTTGTAGCGGACGCTCAGCTGGGCGGTCACGCCCCAGCAGTCCTGCTGGAAGAGCGCCCAGCCCATGACCTCGTCGAGCAGCGCGGCGATGATCCCGCCGTGGATGACGCCGGCCCAGCCCTCGTGGCTGGAGGTCAGGACCAGCTCGGTCCACGCCCGTCCGTCGCCGACGCGCAGGGCGATGTGCAGCCCGTGGTCGTTGAGGTCGCCGCACACGAAGCAGCCGTGAGGAGCCACTTCCACCCGATAGACGTGGGATGGCACCGCGGAGACTTCTTGCGCCGGGCGGCGGAGGTCAGATGTCAAGGTTGGCGACCTTGCGGGCCTCGGCCTTGATGAATTCCTTGCGCGGGCCCACCTTCTCGCCCATGAGCGTGCTGAAGATGTGGTCCGCGTCCGCCGCGTCGTCCACCGCCGCCCGCAGGAGGGTGCGCGTGGCGGGGTTCATGGTGGTCTCCCAGAGCTGCTCGGCGTTCATCTCGCCAAGGCCCTTGAAGCGCTGGATGGTCAGGTTCTTGACCTTCATGTCCTTGACGATGCGGTCCCGATCGCGCTCGTCCTGCGCGTAGTTGGTGACCTTGCCGGTGCTGATGCGGTAGAGCGGCGGCTGGGCGATGTAGAGGTACCCGTTGTCGATGACCTCGGGCATGTGGCGGTAGAAGAAAGTCAGCAGCAGGGTCCGGATGTGGGCGCCGTCAACGTCCGCGTCGGCCAGCAGGATGATGCGGTGATAGCGCAGCTTGGCGAGGTCGAACGACTCGCCGATGCCGGCCCCCAGGGCGATGATCAGCGGCCGCACGTTGTCCGAACCCAGGACGCGGTCCAGGCGGGCCCGCTCGACGTTGAGCAGCTTGCCGCGCATCGGCAGGATGGCCTGGAAGCGGCGGTCGCGACCCTGCTTGGCGGTGCCGCCGGCGCTCTCGCCCTCGACCAGGTACAGCTCGCACTTGTCCGGCTGGCGCTCGGAGCAGTCGGCAAGCTTGCCGGGCAGGCCGCCGCCGTCGAGCGCACCCTTGCGGCGGGTCAGGTCACGGGCCTTGCGCGCGGCCTCGCGGGCGCGTGCGGCATCGATGGCCTTGTTGATGATGCGGCGGGCGACCGGCGGGTTCTGTTCGAGGAAGGCGCCGAGGCGCTCGTTCACGAAGGCCTGCACGGTGCCGGCGATGTCCGAGTTGAGCTTGCCCTTGGTCTGCCCTTCGAACTGCGGCTGCGACAGCTTGACGGAGATCACAGCGACCAGGCCT
>DATBOX010000154.1:0-9293 GCA_036561685.1 Candidatus Limnocylindrales bacterium
AGGGCGATGCCACCCGACGCCCGGGGCTCGTGGCCCGTGACGCGCACGCGCAGGTCCGTGTCGGTCAGGGTCGGTGTCACGTCCGCGACGGCCGGGGCGGTGGCGCCAGTCCGCTCGTCGACGGCGACACCGTGCGGGGCGACCGTCAGCAGCCGGACGGGTGCATCGAGCCTCGCGTCCTCCAGCAGGCTGCCGGCCCAGCGCTGGCGGGTCAGCAGGAACGGCTCGGTCGAGGTCACGTCGAGGACGTTGGCGGCCATGGGCAGGTCCATCCGGGCGGCCAGGTAGGCCATCACCTCGTCGCCGCGGTCGCTGCCGGCGGCGAGCACGACCGGCGCCGCGGTGGCGTCCGCGACCTGGGCCAGCGAGGCGGCCCACGCCGCTGGCGCGTAGTCGGCCAGCCGATCCGACGTGACGACGTGCACCCGACCCACCCCGTGGGCGCCCAGGCTCGGCGCGAGGCCCCGACCTTCGGCGCCGATGACCACCGCCTCCAGGCCGGTCCCCAGCGCCTCGGCGACCCGCCGCCCGAGCGCCAGCGCCTCCAGCGACAGCCGGTCGGCCTCCCCGCCGGCAGTTTCGACCAGCGCCAGCACGGGCCCGCTCATGCGTCCAGCACCCCGATGCGCTCGAGCATGTCCACCACGGCGGGTGCGGCGTCGGCGCCGCGGCCCAGGATCTCGACCGCCGCCCGCTGCTCGACGGGCACGCGCAGGCCCAGCTTGACGAGGCCGGCGGGGCGGGCCGTGGGCTGGACCACCTCGACCTCCTTGCGGCGTGCCCGCAGGCGGCCGGGCACGGAGGGGTAGCGCGGCAGGTTGAGGCCCTCCTTCACGCTGGCCACGGCCGGCAGCGGCACGTCGTACGTCTCCCAGCCGCCGCCGGCCGCCTCGCGGCGGCCCTGCAGGCGCCCGTCCGCCACGGTCAGGCCCTTGAGGCCGCTGAGGCACGGCCGGTCGAGGGCCACCGCGACGCGGATCGCGACCTGGAAGTCGCCCGTGTCGGCCGCCTCGTTGCCGAACAGGATCAGGTCGAACGGCCCGTGGGCGGCTTCCTGGGCCCGGATCACGTCGGTGATGACGGCCGCCGTCGCCCCGGGATCCCACTCGCCGTCCTCGGCCTGGAGCAGGATCGCCCGGTCGATGCCGATGGCCATCGCGTCGCGCAGCTGCTCCTCGGCGGCGGCCGGCCCCAGGGTCAGCACCGCGCTCGAGCCACCGTGTGCCTCGACGAGGCGAACGGCTTCCTCGACGGCGCACTCCTCGTGCGGCGAGACGGCGAAGCCCAGGTACCGGGTGTCCATCTCCTGGCCGTCGGCGGTCAGGACGATGCGGCCGCCGGTGAGAGGCACGCGCTTGACGGCGACCAGGACCTGCATGCCGTGGCTCGCTAGGCCCGGATGCGCTCGTTGGCCGGGTCGAAGAGCGGCGTGGCCCCGGCCACGGCCACCGTCACCGGGTACTGCTCGCCGAAGTACTCGACCTGCAGCTTCGTGCCCACCACCGCCTGGGCCGGCGGCAGGTAGCTCATCAACAGGTGCCGCCCGACCGACGGGCCGGAACCGGCGCTGGTGGCATACGAGCGGCGGCCCTTGGCATCGACGAGCGCCTTGCCGTCGGGCGTCGTGATCGGCTCGCGTCCCAGCATGTAGCGCTTCACGCCGCCGGTCGACGTCGGGTCGTCCACCGTCAGGGTGCAGAGGACGGCCGCAGGCGGCGAGGCGCGCTGCTTGAGGTACGCCTCGCGGCCCACGAAGTCGGCGTCCTTGACGGTCGGCCGGGCCATGCCCGCCTCGACGAGGTCGAACTCCAGCTCCAGTTCGTTGCCGTGCGCGCGGTAGCCTTTCTCCAGCCGCGCCGTGACGGCATACGTGCCGATGCCCACCGCCACGAGGCCGTGCGGCCGGCCGGCGTCCCACAGCGTGTCCCAGACGCGGGCCCCCTGCTCGATGGGGACGTGGATCTCCCAGCCCAGCTCGCCGACATAGCTGATCCGCGAGGCCAGCGTGCGCACGCCGCCGATGTCCACCGGACGGCAGGTGGCGAAGGGGAAAGCGGCATGGCTCATGTCGGCGGCCGTGGCCGACTGCACGAGGTCGCGCGCCCGCGGCCCCCACACGCCGATCGTCGTCCACGCGCCCGTCGCGTCGAACAGCTGGGCGGAGCCGTCGGCCGGCAGGTGGTCCAGGAACCACTGCTTGTCGCGCATGCCCATGCCGCCGCCGGTGACGACCCGGAAGCGCTGCTCGCCCAGCCGCATGATCGTCAGGTCGGCGTGGATGCCGCCCGCCTCGTTGAGCAGCGGCGTGTAGATGACGCGGCCGACCGGCACGTCGACCCGGGCCACGCACAGGTGCTCCAGCGCGGCCGCCGCGCCCGGGCCGGTCACCTCGAAGATGGCGAAGGCGGACAGGTCCACGAGGCCCGCCCGCTCGCGCATGGCGAGGTGCTCGGCGTTGATGAGCGGCGACCACCAGCGGGCCTCCCACTCCGCCTCGCGTGGCATGACGCGGTCGCCGTACTCGGCCAGGAGCGGGGCGTTGCTCTCGTACCAGTAGGGCCGCTCCCAGCCGGCCGTCTCGAAGAAGACGGCCCCCAGGTCCCGTTCGCGGCCGTTCATCGGCGAGAGGCGCAGGTCGCGGTTGGAGGCCCACTGCTCCATCGGGTGGACGATGCCGTAGGTCTTGTTGTAGCCCTCGGCCGAGCGGGCCCGGATGTGGTGATCGGTCCGCTGGTGATCGTAGAAGCGGGCCACGTCCGAGCCGTGGGGGTCGATCTCCGGCTCGCCGGTCGTCATCCACTCGGCGACGGTCCGGGCGATGCCCGGCCCCTCCTTGATCCATACCGCCGCCACCGACCACAGGCCGCGGACCTCCGGCGTCTGGCCCAGGATCGGGGCGCCGTCGGGCGTCAGCGACAGGAGGCCGTTGATGGCGTGACGGATGCCGACGTGCTCGTCGCCCAGGATGTCGGGCACGAGCTCCAGCGCCTGCTCCATCTGCAGCGAGAAGTCGTCCTGGGTGAAGGGCAGCTCGGTGGGGGAGAGCGCCGACGCAGCCAGCGAGGGGATCTCATCCGAGTCCATGAGGATCGGCCGGTGGGCGTACGAGCCCACCTCCAGATCGCCGCCGTGCTGGCGTTCGTACATGTTGGTGTCCATGTCGCGGATGATCGGGAAGGTGATCTCGCCGACCGTGTCGGCGAAGAGCGGCACGGGGCCCACGCTGATCATCTGGTGCACGGCCGGGGTGAGGGGGATCGACGCGCCGGCCATGCGGGCGATCCGCGGGCTCCACACGCCGCAGGCGATGACGACCGTTTCGGCCTCGATGGAGCCACCGTCCGTGTGGACCCGGCGGATGCGGCCGTGCTCCACGTCCAGGCCGGTGACCTCGACGCCGGCGGCGATCGTCAGGGCTCCCATGGCCTGCGCCCGCTCACGCATGATCGTGCCGGCCCGCAGCGAGTCCACCACGAGCACGCCGGGGGCGTAGAAGGCGCCGCGGATGATCCCCGCGTCGAGATAGGGCACGAGGCGCTTGGCCTCCGCCGGCGAGATCAGCTCGGCCTCGATGCCCCACGCGTGGGACGAGGCCATGCGCCGCTTCAGCTCCTCCATGCGGGCCGCCGTCCGCGCCACCTCCAGGCCGCCGCTCTGGGTGGCCACCCCCATCTCCACGTACTGACGGGCGCTGTCGACGGTGAAGGCCGTCATCTCCTTGGAGTGGTCGGTGAGGTAGATGAAGTTCGAGGCGTGACCGGTCGAGCCACCGGGATTGGGCAGCGGGCCCTTGTCGAGCAGCACGATGTCCCGCCAGCCCAGCCGCGCCAGGTGGTAGGCCATGCTGTTGCCCACGATGCCCGCGCCGATGACCACCACGTTGGCGCGATCCGGTACCGCCATGAGCGAGCTTCCCTCCTGTGGCCGGCGAGGCCGGCTGCGGCCCCTCAGGCCAGGTTGACGACGATGGTCTTGAGTTCGGTCAGGCGCTCCAGGGCGTAGCGGCCGCCGACCCGGCCGAGGCCGCTGGACGAGCCGGCGCGCCCGCCGAAGGGCAGGTGCGACTCCCAGTAGTTGGTGCCCTCATTGATGTTGACCCAGCCGCTGCGGGCTGCCTCGGCGAACTGCAGCCCGCGCCGCAGGTCTCGCGTGAAGATAGCCGAGAGCAGGCCGTACGACGACGCGTTCACGATGCGCAGCGCCTCGTCCAGGTCGGCGATCTCGGTGACCGGCGCGACCGGGCCGAACGTCTCCTCCCGGGCGATGGCCATGCCCTCCGTGACCCCGTCCAGGATCGTCGGCCGGAAGAAGAGGGGGCTGCCGGCGGCCGGGGCGGGCTCGCCCCCGGCGACGATCCTGGCGCCGGCCGCCACCGCGTCGGCCACGTGGTGGGCCGTCTTGGCCGCGTTGGCCTCGTTGTTGAGCGGCCCCATGGTCGTGGTGGCATCCAGCGGGTCGCCCATGCGGACGTGCGCGGCCACCGCCTCCTGCAGGGCACCCAGGAAGCGGTCGTGGACCCGGCGATGGACGAGGACGCGTTCGCCGGCCGTACAGCTCTGGCCGGCGTTGAGATAGCAGGCCGCCAGGGTGGCCGCCACGGCGGCATCGAGGTCGGCGTCGTCCATCACCACCAGCGGCCCGTTGCCGCCGAGCTCGAGCAGCAGCTCCTTGCCCGCCGCCCGCCGCGCGATGCCATGGCCGGTCCGCGTGGAGCCCACGAAACCGACCGCCGCGGTCAGGGCATGGCCGGCGACCTCGTCACCGACGGTCACGCCGGGCCCGGTCACGAAATTGAAGACCCCCGGCGGCAGGTCCGCCTCGACGACGCACGCAGCGAGGCGGACGGAGCAGAGCGACGTGTGGCGGGCCGGGTTCCAGACGACGGTGTTGCCGCCGGCGAGGGCCGGGGCAAGGAGCTCGGCGGCCATCGTGTACGGCCAGTTCCAGGGCGTGATGATGCCGACCACGCCGCGCGGCACGCGCTGCACCAGGATGCGCTTGAGCGGATCCACCGAGGGCGGCATGAGGCCGTCGAGGCGGGTGGCGTCGGCGGCGGCCATGCGCCAGTAGGCCACCAGCTCGTCGACCTCGTCGTAGGCCTCGGCGCGGAGGGGCTTGCCCTGGTCCTCGGTGAGGGCGCGGGCGAGCTCCTCCCGTCGCTGGGCGATCGCGTCGCCGATGCGGGTGAGGGCCGCGGCCCGGTCGAAGGCCGAGAAGGCGGCCCAGCCGGGCGCCGCTGCCGCCGCGGCCTCGACCGCTCGCTGGGCGTCCGCGCGATCCCCGAGGGCCACGTCGCCAAGGTGGGTCCCGTGCGCCGGGTCGACCGCCTCGAACGACTCGCCGGACGCGGCCGGCACCCATCGACCGGCGATGTGCAGGGACGTCGTCGCGGTCGTGACGGGGGCCGGTGGCACGTGCGTAGTATTCCCGCCACGAGGAGCCGTACGCAACCGCGCAGCGAAGCGAGGGAGATGACCGCGTCATACGACGTCCTGATCATCGGCGGCGGCTCGGCGGGGAGCGTGCTGGCCAGCCGGCTGAGCGCCGATCCCGCCAGGCGCGTCCTCGTCCTGGAGGCAGGTCGCTCCGACTACCGCTTCGACGTCTTCATCCATATGCCGGCCGCCCTGACCTTCCCCATCGGCAGCCGCTTCTACGACTGGCGCTACCAATCGGAGCCGGAGCCGTTCATGCGCGGGCGCCGGATCTACCACGCACGGGGCAAGGTCCTGGGGGGCTCCAGCAGCATCAACGGCATGATCTTCCAGCGCGGCAACCCGCTCGACTACGAACGGTGGGCCGGCGACCCCGGCATGGGCAGCTGGGACTACGCCCACTGCCTGCCCTACTTCAAGCGCATGGAGGACTGCCTCGCGGCGGCGCCGGATGACCCCTTCAGGGGCCACGACGGCCCGCTGGTGCTGGAGCGGGGCCCGGCCGGCGGCCCCCTGTTCGGGGCCTTCTTCCAGGCCGCGCAGCAGGCTGGGTACCGCCTCACGGACGACGTCAACGGCTACCGTCAGGAGGGCTTCGGGCCGTTCGACCGCAACATCCACCGCGGCCGCCGCCTGAGCGCGGCGCGGGCCTACCTGCACCCCGCCATGGGCCGGCCCAACCTGCGCGTGGAGACGCGGGCCTTCGTGACGCGGATCCTCTTCGAGGGCCGCCGGGCGGTCGGGGTGGAGTACGTCCGCGGCCGGGGTCCGGCTCGCCAGGTGCGGGCGGGCGAGGTCATCCTCTGCGGCGGCGCCTTCAACTCGCCGCAGCTCCTGCAGCTGTCGGGTGTCGGGCCGGCGGACCTCCTTGGCTCACTCGACATCCCGGTGGTGGCCGACCTGCCCGGCGTGGGGGAGCATCTCCAGGATCACCTGGAGGTGTACATCCAGTACGGCAGCAAGCTGCCCGTGTCGATGCAGCCGGCCCTCCAGAAGTGGCGGCGGCCCTGGATCGGCTTCCAGTGGTTGTTCCTGCGGCGCGGCCCCGGCGCGACCAACCACTTCGAGGGCGGCGGCTTCGTGCGCGGCGATGACCAGGTGGCGTACCCGAACCTGATGTTCCACTTCCTGCCCCTGGCGATCCGCTACGACGGCAGCTCCCCGGCCGGCGGCCACGGCTACCAGGTCCACGTGGGGCCCATGTACTCCGACGCCCGTGGCTCGGTGCGCGTCACCAGCCGCGATCCGCGAGTCCATCCGGCGATCCGCTTCAACTACCTCTCGACCGAGCGGGACCGGCGGGAGTGGCTGGAGGCCGTGGGGGTCGCCCGGCACATCCTCAACCAGCCGGCCCTCCGACCCTTCAACGCCGGCGAACTCTCGCCGGGCCCGACCGTGACGACCGATGAGCAGATCCTGGCCTGGGTCGCCAGCGATGGCGAGACGGCCCTCCACCCGTCGTGCACGTGCCGCATGGGCACGGACGCCGACTCGGTGGTCGATCCGCTGACCATGCGCGTGCACGGCTTGGAAGGCCTGCGGGTGGTCGACGCGTCGGCCATGCCGTACGTCACGAACGGCAACATCTACGCCCCGGTGATGATGCTGGCCGAGAAGGCCGCCGACCTGATCGCCGGCGCCGCGCCGCTGCCGGCCGAACCGGTGGAGTTCTACCGCCACCAGCCGGACCAGCGGGGGTCGGGCCCTCAGCCCACGCCGTCCTCGTAGGCCGCGCGCCGGATGAGGACGACCGCCCACGTCCGGAACGGCCGCCACGTCTCCATCCGCCGGGCCAGAGCTGCCGGATCGGCAGGGGCGGCGTCGCCCAGGTAGTGGCGCAGGGCGCCGAGCAGCCGGGGCTCCTCGACGCTCGCGGCATCGGTCGGCCCGACCGCGCGGATGGCCACCAGGCCGGAGTAGAACGGCCCCAGGCCGGGCAGCTTCTGCACCTCGGCGCGGGCGACCTCCGGATCCATCGCGCGCAGGCGCGCCGGGTCGAGCAGGCCGTCCAGGGCGGCCTGGGCCACCGCCCGCAGGCGCCGGTCCTGCTCCAGAGACGGGACCGGGAGCGACGGGGCGTCCAGGATCGCCGTGGGGGTCGGGAAGGCGCTGAGGCGCGTGCCGGCCAGCTCGAACGTGGCCCCCAGCGCCTCAGCCATGCGGCGGCGCAGGACGTTGGCCTGGTTGCCCGACCGGTGGCCGGCCAGGATGGCCCACGCCGCGGCTTCGTACGGCGAGTAGTGCAGCACCGGGCGGAACCCCGGGTAGCGGGCCTGGAGCCGGCCGATCAGCGCGTCCCGCTCGCCGACCGCCGGCCAGCCGCGGCCATCGTGATCGAGGGAGACGATGCGGGCCACCTGGTCGCGCACGACCGCCACATCCGTCGCGCCGTGCACCTCGCCGACGACCGACCCAGCCGGCCCTTCCGTCAGCATCACGCCCGCCAGCTCACGGAAGCCGTCGACACAGAAGGCGAGGCGCATGACTGGCACCACCGGCGCGGGCTCCCGCGGCCCGAAGACGTGGCTGGCCGCCAGGGCCAGGGAGAACGGGCCGCGCGGCTCGATCGTGAAGGTGGCGGTCACGGCCGGGAGGGTACCCCGCCCGGGAGCCCCGCGGTCAGTGGGTCGGCGGCTTGCCGTCCCCGGCCATCAGGACGCCGACCGCCCCGTGGCCCACGAAGTTGAAGGCATGCGTCACCATCGTGTACATGCCGCTCTCGGGCACGGTCAGCTCGATGATCGCAGCCTGGGCCGGCGAGAGGTCGACGGCCTGGCTGCCCCAGCCGCCGGCGTTGCCCCGGAGGAGGGCCACGCCCTCGCTGATGACCGTGTCGAAGATGGTGCCCACGATGTGGAACGAGCTCGACTCGTTGGGTCCGACGTCGAGGACGAACAGGCGGACGCGCTCCCCCGGCTGGACCTGGATGGGATGGTCCTTGTACTGGTTGGCCACGCCGTTGAAGACGACGAAGTCGGGCGCCGGGTCGGTCGCGTTGGCCTTGGCGTAGTCGGCGATCTGGCCCTGCCCGCCGAAGTACCACTCGTTCTGCACGATGGTCAGCTCCTCGCCGACCGGGGCCAGGCCGCCGCGCGGCTCGACGATGACCATGCCGAACATGCCGTCGGCGATGTGCTGGAGAGCCGGCGGAGTGCCGCAGTGGTACATCCACACGCCGGCGTAATCAGCCCGGAAGGTGTACGTCCACGTCGCGCCGGGGGCGATCTCGACCATCTGGTCGTTCATGGCCGTCTGGCTGGCGTGGAAGTCGATCGAGTGGCTCATGGTCGTGGTGTTGGTCAGGTGGACCCGCACCGTATCGCCAAGGTGCACCCGGATGGTCGGGCCGGGGACCGTGCCGCCGAACGTCCAGACGTCCATGACATAGCCCGTCGCGATCGTCATCTTGCGCTCGACGATGGGGAGGTAGACGTCATGCGAGGTGCCCGGCAGGACGGCCGGGGCGATCGGGTTGTAGAGGGTGTAGGCCGGGGCATTCGGGTCGGGGGCAGGGAGACCGGTCGTGGCGGTGGTACCGCCGCCGGCGGCCGGTGAGGCGGCCACCGCTGCAGCAGCGATGGTGATGGCGCCGGTCATGCCCGCCTGGGCATGGCCGGGGATGTCACACAGGAAGGTGAGGCCCGCGGCGGGCACGGTGATCGAGCCCGTGACGGTCTTGCCGGGGTCGGCGCTGAGCTTGGTGCCGTCGGCGAACGTCAGGTTGTGCTGCACCGCGCCGTCGTTGACGAACTTGACGGCATAGGTGCCGGCGGCCGCGACGCTCAGGGCGTTCGGCCGGAAGCCGAGGTCGAAGGCATGGATCTCGAGGGTGGCGCCGACGGCGCTGACGTTCGACGC
>DATBOX010000155.1:0-6908 GCA_036561685.1 Candidatus Limnocylindrales bacterium
CGACGGTGGGGAGGCCCGCATCGGCGGCCACGACGTGGTCCGCGAGCCCGACGCCGTCCGCGCCATGATCGGCTTCACCGGCCAGTTCTCCGCGGTCGATGCGCTCTTCACCGGCCAGGAGAACCTCCAGCTGATGGCGGACCTCCGCCACCTGGACAAGCGAGCCGGCCGGACGCGGATCGCCGAGCTGCTCGAGCAGTTCGACCTGGTCGCGGCCGCGAACCGGCCGGTGGCGACCTACTCCGGCGGCATGCGTCGGCGCCTGGACCTGGCGATGACGCTCGTCGGCGACCCGCGCGTGATCTTCCTCGACGAGCCGACCGCGGGACTCGATCCGCGCAGCCGGCGCGCCATGTGGCTGACGATCCAGGAGCTGGTCGCGGGCGGCGTCACGATCTTCCTCACCACGCAATACCTCGAGGAAGCGGATCACCTCGCTCACCGGATCGGCGTCCTCGACCGGGGTGTGCTCGTCGCCGAGGGCACACCGGACGAACTCAAGCGACTGGTCCCCGGCGGGCACATCCAGCTGTCGTTCGGCGAAGCGGCCGACCTGGAGCGGGCCGCGCACACCTTCCATGGGGCGGTCCGCGACGACGAGTCGCTGACGCTCCAGGTCCCCAGCGACGGCGGCGTCAACTCCCTGCGATCCCTTTTGGACCAGCTCGAGGCGGGCTCCATCGCCGTCGGCGCCATCTCGCTCCAGACCCCCGAACTCGACGACGTCTTCCTGTCGCTCACCGGCGACGCCCACGATGAGAAGGTGGCCATCTCATGACTGCGTACCCCCTGGTGGTCGCGGACTCCGCGACCATGCTTCGACGAAACCTCCGCCGGATGCGCCGATACCCCTCCCTGACCCTCTTCGTGGTGGGCCTCCCAGTCGTGCTGCTGCTGCTGTTCGTGTACGTGTTCGGCGGGACCCTCGGCTCCGGTCTCGGACAACTGGCTGGTGGTCGCGCCGCCTACGTCGCGTACGTGATCCCAGGGATCCTGCTCATGACCGTGGTCGGCGCCGCCCAGGGCACGGCGATCTCGGTGGCCATGGATATGCACGAGGGCATCATCGCCAGGTTCCGGACGATGGATATCGCCCGCGTCTCGGTCCTCACCGGCCACGTCATGGGTAGCGTCATCCAGACGGGGCTAGCCATCGCCATCGTGATGACCGTCGCCGTCGTGATCGGGTTCCGGTCCACGACCGGTCCCACCGACTGGATCGCGGCGGCCGGCCTGCTCGCGCTCATCGCGCTGGCGGTCTCCTGGCTCTCGGTCGCCCTTGGGATGGCCGCCAACAGCGTCGAAACGGCCAGCAACACGCCCATGATCCTGATCCTGCTGCTGTTCCTGAGCAGCGGCTTCGTCCCCACCGACTCGATGCCGGGGCCGCTCGCCTGGTTCGCCCAGTACCAGCCGTTCACCTCCGTGATCGAGACGCTGCGCGGCCTGCTGCTGGGGACCCCGATCGGCAGCAGCGGCCTGGTCGCCGTCGCCTGGTGCGTCGGGATCTCGGTCGTCGGCTACCTGTGGGCGCGACGCCTGTACGACCGCGAGCGGGCCGCCTAGTTGCGGGGGAGGGACGCCGGGGCTAGACTAATCCCGACGGAATCCGTCGGATTTAGCTCGGAGCGACGACACGGCCTTGCGTAGCATCTTCCCCACCTCGGGAGCGGTCCACTTCTCGACGCGCGGTGAATACGGCGTGCGCCTGATGGTGGAGCTCGCCCGGCATAGCGGCGAGGGCGCGGTCAGTCTGGCCGAGATCGCCGACCACGAGGAGCTGCCCCGGCCGTACCTGGAGCAGCTCGTGGTGAGCCTTCGCGACGCAGGTCTCGTCACCAGCACGCGCGGGGCCCACGGTGGTTATGCCCTGACGCGGCAGCCGGACGCGATCCACATGAGCGAGGTCATCCGTGCCCTGGAGGGCCCGCTCGCGCCGATGGTCTGCGCCAGCGAGGACCCGATCCATGCCGCCGCGTGCGACCGTACGGCCTTCTGCACCGTCAACCCGCTCTGGATGAAGGTCCGCGAGGCCGTCGCCGGGGCACTCGATTCGGTCACCCTGGCCGACCTGACCCACCCCCGCGGGACGGCCCACCCGTTCCACGCCGGGACATCGACCGACCCCGTCGTCGTCCATGCGGAGCATGAACTGGCGATCCCCACGCCCTGACCATCGAGGCGGCCGCAGAGGCCGCCGATCCACCAAAGGAGTCCCCTCTTCCGTGACCGAACAGACCCGCGACGCCGGCCAGCAGACCGCGACGAGCTCCCTCGACCGGGAGCTGGTCATCCGCGACCTGCACGTCGTGCCCATCGCTGACCCCAAGCGGGAGATCCTGTCGGGCATCGACCTGACGGTCGCGAAGGGCGAGGTCCACGCCATCATGGGCCCCAACGGGTCGGGCAAGACGACGCTCTCCTATGCTCTGATGGGCCACCCGGCCTACAAGGTGACCCAGGGCGAGGTGCTCTGGAAGGGCCAGGATATCCTCAAGCTGACGCCCGACAAGCGCGCCCGGCTGGGCCTCTTCCTGGCCTTCCAGTACCCGACCGCCATCCCCGGCCTGTCCGTGGCCAGCTTCCTGCGCACGGCGCTCAACGCCCGCAGCCGGGGCCTGAACGCCGGCGACGGCGAGATCGACCCGTCCGACATGACCCGCGGCGGCATCAGCATGGGCGACTTTCGCCGCCTGATGCGCGAGAAGATGGCGCTCCTCAAGCTCGACGACACGTTCGTCAGCCGCTACGTCAACGACGGCTTCTCCGGCGGCGAGAAGAAGCGCCTGGAGATGCTCCAGATGGCCGTCCTCCAGCCGGAGATGGCGATCCTGGACGAGACCGACTCGGGCCTCGACATCGACGCCCTGCGCATCGTCGCCGAGGGCCTCAACGCCCAGCTCAACCCCGAGCTCGGCGTGCTGCTCATCACCCACTACCAGCGCCTGCTCAACCACATCACCCCCGACTTCGTCCACGTCCTGGCCCTCGGCAAGATCATCCTGTCGGGCGGCCGCGACCTGGCCCTGCGTCTCGAGTCCGAGGGCTACGGCCCGGTCCTGCGCGAGGCCGGGTACGAGGAGGCGGCGGCGGAGCTGGACAGCGTGGCGGTGCCCGTGCCGGAGGCCACCTCGGCATGACCACCCCCGTGCCCGTCGGCGAGGTGGCCGCGCCCTCTGTCCCGAGGCTCGATCCGGTCGCCATCCGGGCCGACTTCCCCATCTTCGAGCGCGACTTCGGCGGCCGGCGGCTGGCCTACCTGGACTCGGCCGCGACGGCGCTCAAGCCGCGCGTCGTCATCGACGCGGTGGACGGCTACAACAGCCGCTACTCGGCCAACGTGCACCGCGGCATCTACACCATCGGTGAGGAAGCGACCGCGGCCTACGAGGGGGCGCGGACCGCCGTGGCCCGCTTCATCAACGCCGCCGACCGCCATGAGATCGTCTTCGTGCGCAACGCGACCGAGGCCATCAACCTGGTCGCCTACACCTGGGGCCGGCAGCACATCCACTCGGGCGACACGATCGTGCTGACTGAGCTGGAGCACCACAGCAACCTCGTGCCGTGGCAGCTCCTGGCCCATGAGCGCGACGCCGACCTGGAGTTCGTGCCCATCGACGACCAGGGCCGCCTCCTGCAGGCGACCTACGAGGCGCTCCTGCGCACGAAGCCCCGCCTGGTGGCCTTCACCCACGTCTCGAACGGCCTGGGCACGATCAACCCGGTGCGCGAGATGGTGGAGGCGGCGCACGCCGCCGGCGCGCTGGTCCTGGTCGACGGGGCGCAGGCGGTGCCCCATCTGCCGGTCGACGTTCAGGCCCTGGGCTGCGACTTCTACGTCTTCAGCGGCCACAAGACCCTGGGCCCGACGGGCTCGGGGGCCCTCTGGGCGCGGCGCGAGCTGCTGGAGTCGATGCCGCCGTTCATGGCCGGTGGCGAGATGATCCGCGAGGTCCACCTGCGCCGGACGGAGTTCAACGACGTGCCCTGGAAGTTCGAGGCCGGGACGCCGGACATCGCGGCGGCCATCGGGCTCGGGGCGGCGGTGGAGTACCTCGAGGGCATCGGCATGGCCGCCGTGCGCGAGCACGAGCGCGAGCTGGTCGCCTACGCCCTGGACCTGCTGCCACAGGAGGTGCCGAACCTGCACCTGTACGGCCCCCTCAGCCCCGACGAACGGGGTGGCGTGGTGACCTTCAACCTGCCGGCGGTCCACGCGCACGACGTGGCGACCCTGCTGGACCGCGAAGCGATCGCCGTACGCGCCGGCCACCACTGCACGCAGCCGCTGCACGAGCGTCTCGGCGAGGCCGCCACGGCGCGTGCGAGCTTCAACGTCTACAGCGACCACGAGGACGTGGAGCGGCTGGCGTCGGCCCTGGCCCGCGTGCAGCGCATCTTCGACCGGCCCACCGGCGGCGCGGCCTGAGCGACGGCATACTGAGCACGAGCATGGACGACCTGTACCGCGACGAGATCCTGGAGCACTATCGCCACCCCCACAACTTCGGCACGTTGACCGAGCCGGACGTGGTGCAGGAGGGTTCCAACCCGCTGTGTGGCGACCGCATCACGCTGATGCTTGGCATCGGTGAGGACGGCGTCATCGACGAAGTGGCCTTCACCGGCCGCGGGTGTGCCATCAGCCAGGCCAGCGCCTCCATGCTGACCGATGAGATCAAGGGCAAGCCGCTGGCCGATCTGACCAGCCTCAGCCGCCAGGACATCCTGGACAACCTTGGCATCGAGATCAGTCCGGCCCGCCTGAAGTGCGCCATGCTCTCGCTGGAGACGCTGCGCAAGGGCGTCGGTGACCGCGTCGCCTGGCCGACCCTGCCCGAAGCCCAGGACGTGCCCGCGTGACCGCCTTCTGCGTGGGCTGCAGGTGTCGCCCGCCGGCCTGACCGCCGGCGCCCACCCGCCGCCCGACGTGCGACGTCGGCCCCCCGCCCCTTGACCAACGCGACCCCGAGGAACCCCTGACCCATGAGCAAGACCTACGCCGAGCTCCTGCGAGAAGCCCGCGAAACCGTGCCCCAGACGACGCCGGCCGCCGCGGCCGAACGGGCTGCCACCGGCGCCCTGATGCTCGACGTGCGCGAGCCCCACGAGTGGGAGGGCGGGCATCTTCCGGGCGCCCTGTTCGTGCCGCTGGGCCGTCTCGAGGAGCGCATCACGCTGGCCGCGCCCGACAAGGCCCGGCCGGTGGTCGTCTACTGCGCGTCCGGCGTGCGGTCGCTCGCCGGGGCCCGAACGCTCCAGCTCCTGGGCTACGAGGATGTCGCCTCGATGGCCGGCGGGATCGAGGCCTGGCGCCAGGAGGGGCGGCCCGTCGAGGCGCCGATCTCCCTGACGCCCGCCCAGCAGCAACGCTACAGCCGCCACCTCCTGATCCCCGAGGTCGGTGTCAGCGGCCAGGCCAAGCTGCTGCACTCGCGCGTGCTGTTCATCGGGGCCGGCGGCCTCGGCGCGTCCGGACTGCTCTACCTGGCCGCCGCGGGGGTGGGCACGATCGGCATCGTCGATTTCGACGTGGTCGACGAGTCCAACCTCCAGCGCCAGGTCGTCCACACGGTCGACCGCCTCGGCCAGTCCAAGGTGTCGTCGGCTGCCGCCGCGATCCACGCCCTCAACCCCGGCGTGCGCGTCCTGCCCCACGACGTGATGCTGACCGACGACAACGTCGATGACATCATCTCCGGCTACGACGTGATCCTGGACGGGACGGACACGTTCGAGACGCGCTACAGCCTCAACGACGCGGCCGTGCGGGCGGGCATCCCCGTCGTCCACGCCTCGGTCTTCCGGTTCGAGGGCCAGCTGACGACGTTCGTGCCGTTCGAGGGGCCGTGCTATCGCTGCCTCTACCCGACGCCGCCGCCGCCCGAGCTGGCCCCCGGCTGCTCCGTCGCGGGCGTGCTCGGCGTCGTCCCCGGCACCATGGGCCTCCTCCAGGCGACCGAGGCGCTGAAGCTGCTGCTGGGCATCGGAGAGACGTATGTCGGGCGGCTGCTCATCTACGACTCGCTCGACGGGACGTTCCAGGAACTGCACCTGCGGCGCGACCCGGCCTGCCCGGCCTGCGGCGATGCCGCGCGCGCAGCCCTTGGCCGGCCGGCCGCTGCGGCCGCCCCGGCGAGCATCGGGGCACGGGCGTGAGCACGGTCCGCATCCCGCCGGTGCTGCGCGCCTCGGCCGGCGACCAGAAACAGCTCAGCGTGGACGGCGCCACGGTCGGGGCCGTGCTGGAGGCCCTGGTGGCCCAGCATCCGGCCCTGCGCGGCCAGCTCCTGTCGGCCGATGGCGACCTGCACCGCTTCGTCAACGTCTACCTCAACGATCAGGACGTGCGGTACCTGGAGGCCCTGGCGACCCCCGTCACCGAGCGCGACACGATCACGATCCTGCCCGCGATGGCCGGCGGTGCCTGATCCGGGAGCGCCGGTGCTGACACCGGCGGAGGTCGGGGCCCCGCGCTTCGACTCGATCGAGACGGCCATCGGGCACACGCCGCTCGTGGAGCTGCCCGCCCTGTCGCCGCGCCCGGGGGTCCGCCTGCTGGCCAAGCTGGAGGGCCTCAACCCCAGCGGATCGGTCAAGGACCGCATCGCGCGAGCCCTCCTGGCCGACCTCGAGGCGTCGGGCCGACTGCGGCCGGGCGTCACGATCCTGGAGGCGACGAGCGGCAACACGGGCATCGCCATGGCCATGCTGGCCCGCCGCCATGGCCACCCCCTGACGGTCGTGCTGCCCGACAACGTCACGCAGGAGCGTCGTCAGCTGCTGACGCTCTACGGCGCGGAGATCATCGAATCACCGGGCGCACTCGGCTCCAACGGGGCGATCGCGCTCGCCCGGCGTCTCGCGGCGGAGGACGACCGGTACGTCATGGCCGACCAGTACGC
>DATBOX010000156.1:0-6239 GCA_036561685.1 Candidatus Limnocylindrales bacterium
GTTGACCAGGTCGCGCAGCGGCACGCCGTACTGCAGGGCGACGCTGACGGTCGTGGCGAACGAGTCCATCAGGCCACTGACCGTCGAGCCCTCCTTGGCCATCTTCAGGAAGATCTCGCCGGGCTGGCCGTCGGGGTAGAGACCGACCGTGATGTAGCCCTCGTGCCCGGCGATGTCGAACTTGTGGGTCACGGCCGTGCGCTCGGCCGGGAGGCGGCGCCGGTGCGGCTTCTTGGCCTCCGCCTGGGCGCTGGTGAGCTGCTTGCGCAGATCCTCCAGGGTGGTCGATTCGACCGCGTCGCCGTCCTTCTTCTTGCCCGTGCTGAGCGGCTGGCTGCGTTTGGAGCCGTCGCGGTAGATGGCGATGGCCTTGAGGCCCAGCCGCCAGCCCGCGTCGTAGACGGACTCGATGTCCTCCGGCGTCGCCGCCTCCGGCATGTTGACCGTCTTGCTGATGGCGCCGGACAGGAACGGCTGGGTCGCGCCCATCATGCGGACGTGGCCCATGTAGTGGATGGACCGCTCGCCGTTGACCGGCTTGAAGGCGCAGTCGAAGACCGACAGGTGCTCCGGCTTGAGGCCCGGCGCGCCCTCGATCGTCTCGCGATCGTTGACGTACTGGACGATCTCGTCGGCCTGCTCGGGCGTGTAGCCCAGCTTGCGCAGGGCGCCCGGGACCGTGTTGTTGACGATCTTGAGGAAGCCCTCGCCGACCAGCTTCTTGTACTTGATGAGGGCGATGTCGGGCTCGATGCCGGTCGTATCGCAATCCATCATGAAGGCGATCGTGCCGGTGGGAGCGAGGACGGTCACCTGCGAGTTGCGGTAGCCGTGGGCCGTGCCAAGCTCGAGGGCGCCGTCCCAGGCCTGCCGGGCCGCGTCGAACAGCTCCGCCGGTGCCCCCGCCTCGGGGATGCGGTAGGCCGCGTCGCGGTGCTTGCCGATGACGCGCAGCATGGGCCGCTCGTTGAGCGGGTACTCCATGAACGGGCCGCCGTGATCGCGCGCCACGATGGCCGACTGGCGGTAGGCCTCGCCGGTCATGATCGCTGTCAGGGCGGCCGCCACGGCCCGTCCCTCGTCGGAGTCATAGGCCAGGCCGCGGCTCATGAGGAGGGCGCCCAGGTTGGCGTAGCCCAGCCCGAGCGGGCGGAAGCGGTGGGAGTTCTGCTCGATCTGCGGCGTGGGGTAGCTCGCGTTGTCGACCAGGATCTCCTGCGCGGTGATCGTCAGGCGGCAGGCGTAGGCGTAGGCGTCGACGTCGAACTCGCCGTCCTCGCGCACGAACTTCATGAGGTTCAACGAGGCCAGGTTGCAGGCCGTGTCATTGAGGAACATGTATTCCGAGCACGGATTGGAGGCGTAGATGCGGTCCGTGTTGGCGCAGGTGTGCCAGTCGTTGATGGTCGTGTCGTACTGGATGCCCGGGTCGCCGCAGATCCAGGCCGCCTCGGCCATGCGGCGGAAGATGTCGCGGGCCTTGTAGGTGCCGGCGACCTCACCGGTCGTCACCTCATGCGTCTGCCACGGGCGATCCTGTTCGACGTCGCTCATGAACGCATCGGTGACACGCACGGAGTGGTTGGCGTTCTGGAAGAAGACCGAGGCGTAGGCCTCGCCGGTGAAGGACGCGTCGTAGCCCGCCTCGATGAGGGCCCAGGCCTTCTTCTCCTCATTGGCCTTGGAGTCGATGAAGTCGAGCACGTCGGGATGGTCGGCGTCGAGGATGACCATCTTGGCCGCGCGCCGGGTCTTGCCGCCCGACTTGACCACGCCGGCGAAGGCGTCGAAGCCCTTCATGAAGCTGACCGGTCCGGAGGCGATGCCGCCGCCCGACATCTTCTCCTTGCTGCCGCGGATGGGCGACAGGTTGACGCCGGCCCCGGAGCCGTACTTGAAGAGCATCGCCTCCGTCTTGGCCAGATCCATGATGGAGGGCATGGTGTCCTCCACCGAGTTGATGAAGCAGGCGGAGCACTGCGGACGCGGCTCGACGCCCACGTTGAACCAGACCGGGCTGTTGAAGGCCATCTTCTGATGCACCAGCAGGTGCGTCAGCTCGGCCTTGAACGTCTCCAGGTCGGCGTCCGTGTGGAAGTAGTGCTGCGTGGCGGCCCAGGCGGTGATCGTGTCCACGACCCGATCGATGAGCTGCTTGACGCTGTGCTCGCGCTGCGGCGTGCCGATGTGGCCGCGGAAGTACTTGCTGACCACGACGTTCGTGGCGAGCTGACTCCACCCGGCCGGCACCTCCACGTCCTGCTGGACGAAGACCGTGCCGCCGCTCTCGTTCTTGATCTCCGCCGTGCGCAGCTCCCAGGTCAGCTCGTCATACGGGTGGACGCCCGGCTGCGTCCAGCGCCGCTCGAAACTGAGGCCCCTGGCACCGCGGCCGGTGAAGCTGGCCGGGTCGCGGGTGTCGGTACGGGTGCGTGCTGGAGCGGTCGCAGTGCGGGCCATCGTCTCTCGTCCTCCCTGTCCTGTGGGCCGCTCGCCGTAGCTGCGAGATCGGTCCGCCTTGACGCCGGAGGGCCCGTTCACCTTCCCTTGCGCCGACCCGATAAAGAGGGTCCTGGCGCCGATCGAAGGGCCGTTGGCCGCGTCGCCCGTAGACCATCGAATCTAGTCCCCGGCTCGCCGCGTGTCAAGCCGAACCGGGCGCGAAACCACAATATCTGGTATCGCGCCGCCATTCGTACCACAAGCCGTGGTATCCGAGCGTCCGGAGACGCGCCTTCGCTCGCGACGTCCTGGGGGATGGCCGGTGGATAGCTTGTGGGCATCCTGTGGACGGCGCTTCAGGGCTGGCCGGATCGGGTTACGTGGGCTCCGCCGCGCCAACAGGACAGAACAGATGGGCGGTTCCCTTGGCCGGTAGAGCCTGCCGCAGGCGAGCCCAGGAAGGGGAGGCCCAGGAAGGAGCGTTCCAGAACCGTCCTTGCTCCAGGCGGCGCTATCAGCGGAGCAAGGGGTCGCGGTGGCTGCCGGGCGGGCGCTTGGGACGGCGATCGTTGCGCAAGGCGACAGGAATGGAGGTGCTGCGGCCCGATCGGACGGTCTGCTCCGTCGTTAGCACCGCCAGCAGCAACGATGCCCCACGGAGGGCCGGGGCATGCTCGCCGAGAAGGCCAGGGATGCCCCGCCGGGTACGACCCGGGACACGTGCCGACCCAGGCTCAGTGAAGTTGCTTCAGATCGTGCCCCTGAAGGTGTCGCACTTGCCGGGGTCGCCGCTCTGGTGGCCCACCGTGAACCAGTGCTGGCGCTGGGCGGACGATCCGTGGGTCCATGACTCCGGGTTGACCGTGCCCTGGAACTCCTGCTGGATGCGGTCATCACCGACGGCCGCGGCGGCGTCCAGGGCGTCGGCGATGTTGGCCGCCGTGAGTGGCTCCAGGAAGCCCGTGCCGGCGGCGTGCTGGGCCCACACGCCGGCGTAGCAATCGGCCTGCAGCTCGGTGCGCACGGAGGCCCCTTGCGCACCCTGCTGGCCGGTCTGACTGGTCAGCACGCCCAGCAGGTCCTGCACGTGGTGCCCGTATTCGTGGGCCACCACGTAGGCCTGGGCGAAGGGCCCGCCCTGTGCGCCGAATTGCGACTGGAGCTCGTCGAAGAAGCCCAGGTCCAGGTACACGTGGCCGTCGTCCGGGCAGTAGAAGGGCCCGACGTCGGTGGTCGCCGGCCCGCAAGCCGTGTCCATGGAGCCGCTGAAGAGGCGCGTGGTGGCGATCGTGTAGGTCTGCCCGGAGGCCTGGAATTCGCTCTGCCAGAAGGCCTGGACGCTGTCCACGTCGCCCACGATGCGGCACTGTTCCTGGGTGTTGGCGTCGGCGCCGGTGACGCAGGCGCTGGCCAGCGGCCCGTTGTCCACGCTGCCCGAGCCGCCCCCGCCGCCGACCCCGGCCAGGTCGTTGATGTTCCCGCCAAGGAGGACGTAGACCAGGGCCAGCACGATGCCGACGATGCCGCCGCCGGCCACCAGGCCGCCCCGGCCGAAGCCCGAGCCGCCGCCGCGGTAGTCCTCGACCTCCGAGGTGTCGAGGCGGGCATTCGGATCGAAGGTCATGGGCGGACCTCAGTCAGGGCGCACGCGAGGCGGCGGTCCTCAGTTCAGCCCGCTGTAGGCATGCAGCCCGCTGAAGTAGAGGTTGCCGAAGAACGTGAACATGATGGCCCCGAAGCCGACCACCAGGATGAGGGCGGCCGGGCGGCCGGCCCAGCCGCGGGCGTTGCGGGCGTGCAGGTAGACGGCGTAGATGAGCCATGTGACGAGCGCCGACGTCTCCTTGGGATCCCAGCCCCAGTAGCGGCCCCAGGCGATCGAGGCCCAGTAGCTGCCCAGGATGATCATCGTGGCGAAGATGGGGAAGCCGATGATGACCGCCCGGTAGGCCACCTCGTCGAGCGTCTTGCGCGTGGGCAGCCAGGCGAACCGGTCGCTCGTCCCCTGCATGAGATAACCCACGGCCGCCGCGAACGAGACCGAGAAGATGCCGTAGCTGATCATGGCCATGGCCACGTGGATGGTCAGCAGCGGCGCGTTGTCGAGGGCCGGGACGAGCGGTTCGAAGGTGGCCACCGTGGTCGAGCCCGGCACCGACTGGGCCAGCAGGAGCGAGAACGCGTAGAGCAGCAGGAACGACGCGACGCCGGTCGGGATGAAGCCCAGCGACCGCAGCGGGTACCGCCGCTGGAGGTACAGGTAGCCGCTGGTGATGCCGAAGGCGAAGGCCACCGCGAACTCGAACATCGAGCCCCAGGGCCCCCGCCCGACCAGGATGGCCCGCGTGATGAGGGACAGCGCGAGCAGGACCCAGCCGACCCACGTGCCGACGACCGCCAGTGACCCGACAGCCGCGGTCTGCTCGGTCCAGCGGCTCGACGGCGCCGGGCCGCCTCCCAGGGCCACGGTGGCCGACCCGCCGGCGGTCGCCCCGACCAACCTGGCCGGCGCGAGCCGCAGGGCCGCCACGCCGCCCCGCTGGGCCAGCATCGTCGTGTAGGCGACGTGGAAGAAGAGCGCGAAGAGCAGGCTCAGCCCGCCGCTGACGAAGAGGTAGAGCGACATCTGGGCCATGCGGCAGGCTCCTCTGCTGCGCGCTCGCGACCGCCTCAGGCGATCGCGGCGCCTCCGGATGGGGGATGGGCCGACGAGCGGACGGTGAGCGGATCGAGGCCGGCTCCCAGGACGTACTTCGTCCCGCAGGCGCGACAGGTTTGCTGGGTCGCCGGGCGTACAGCGCCATCGATGGGGCAGCGGACGGTCAATTCGTCGTGGCAGATCGAGCAGGTGGCGGCGCGGGCCGGGAAGAGGAGGTCGTCGCGCGCGCAGAAGGGCGTGTTGGGCGGCACCACGGGCGTCCCGTCGGCTCGGTGCTCAGGGGCGCGTGCCTCAGGCTCGTCGTAAACCACGTGGGGGCGTCGTGAGATCAGCAGGTGATGCGTCCAGCCGACCATGACCAGGGTGAGGATGGGCCCCATGACGCCGACGATGAGGAGGAGCGGGACCCATGCCACGAGGGCCGACCAGTCCGGGCTGAGGACGACCGTGAGGATGCTGAGGACCTGGTTCCAGAACGCGTCGAGGCCAGCGGCGATCTGATCCACGGCGGCATTCTAACGGCGACCCTGCCCTACCATCCGCTGGTGCTCCTCATCGTCGACCTGGACGGGGTCGTCTACCGCGGCGACGTCCCGGTTCCCGGCATGCCGGCCCTCCTGGCGCGCCGTGTGGCGGCCGGCGACACGGTCGTGTACGTGACCAACAACTCGCGCTGGCATCGGGCCGACTACGCCGCGCGGCTGCAGGCCATGGGCGCGCCGCACGCCGAGGCCCTCATCGTCACGGCGGCTCGCGCCACCGCGCTGGCCCTGGCCAGGGGACCGGCGGCGAGCGCGAACCGGCCGGTCATGATCTTCGGGGGGCCGGGACTGGCCCGCGAGGTGCGGGAGGTCGGCCGGCGGACCGTCGCGCCAAGCCGCTTCGGCCTGGCCGCGGACCCTGGCACGGTCGTCGTGGGGGTCGACTTCGCGCTGTCCTACGGCCGCTTGAGCATCGCCGCGGAGGCGGTGCGGCGTGGCGCCTGGTTCGTGGCCACCAACCGCGACCCCAACTACCCCACTGCCGACACCCTCGCCGCAGGCGCCGGATCGATCGTGGCCGCCCTTGCCGTGGCCGGGGGACGCGAGCCCGACCTCGTCATCGGCAAGCCCGAACCGGGCCTGCTCCGCGAGGCCGC
>DATBOX010000157.1:0-10101 GCA_036561685.1 Candidatus Limnocylindrales bacterium
TTGCCGATCTGGTGTGCCGCGGACCATGCGCCACCCGCCAGCGTCCGGGTGCGATACCACACGCTCACATCCGTGTAGCCCGTGGAGCCGCAGCCTTCCGCCGGCACGACGCGCGTGTAGGCCAGGTAGAGCGTGGTGCCGTCCAACGCGAGTTGCGGATCCAGGTCCTTCTCGCCGGCCGCCAGCGGGACGCTGCTGGTGGCCCAGGTGGGGCTCCCAGCCCTGGATTCCGTGAGGCGGATCAGGCCGTCGCAGGAATAGGCCGCGTGGTCGCCGCTGGCGTCATCGATGACCACCGAGAGCGACGACTCGGCGTACGTATCGCACTTGAGCGCCGGTCCGACCGGCTGCGGCGCGGACCAGCCGGCCGGCGGGAAGCCTGCCTTGCTGCTGGCGACGGGCGTGGCGGTCGGCGCGGGCGACGGCGTCGCCGAGGCGGACGGAGTCGCTGTGACCGATGGGGCCGGGGTCGCACTGGTCGCCGGCGTGGGGCTCGTGGTGGGCGTGCCACTGGCCGTCGCGCTGCAGCCCGCCATCACCGTGGCCATCGCCAGGGTGCTCATCACGCGTGTCACGCGCCGCGGCAGCCGCGCCGCTCCCGTCCCGTTCATCCCGACCTCCCGACCGCCCGACCGCCCGGCTGATGCCGGGTTCAGGGGGCGTTCACGGGAATAGACGCGCAACCGGTCCTGGATGGTTCACCGAGCCGGGCCGGCGCTCAGGAGGCGGCGGCGGGCGTCAGCTCGGGCGGGGTGCTCCACGAGTGGAGCGTGCGCATGTAGTTGGCGCGGTCGTAGGCGGCGGGGTCGGCCACCGCGGTCTGGCTGGCGCTGCCCCGCAGCTGGGCCACCGATTCGTACTCGTGGTCGGTCATCCACGCCCGCATCTCCGCCTCCACGGTACGGACATGCTCCGGTCCGTCCCGCAGGAGCGCCGACGTCATCATGGCCACGTCGGCGCCGACCATGAGGGCCTTGAGGGCGTCGCCGCCCGAATGGATCCCCGACGTGGCCGCGAGGCCCACCGCCGGACCCACCTGTGGCCGCAGCACGGCGATCCAGCGCAGCGGCAGCCGCAACTCCCAGGAGCGGCTCAACTCGACGCGGTTGACCACCTCGAGCGCCTCCAGGTCCAGGTCCGGCTGGTAGAAGCGGTTGAAGAGGACGAGCCCGTCGGCGCCCTGGGCGACGACGCGGGCGGCGAAGTCGGCCATCGCGGTGTAGTACGGACTGAGCTTGACGGCGAGGGGGATGGTCACCGCGGCCCGGACCGCCGCGATGAGCGCCAGGTCGGCCGCCTCCATGGCGTCGGCGCCCCGGGCGGGGTCGGTGGCCAGGCGGTAGACGTTGAGCTCCAGGGCATCCGCCCCGGCGTCGGCGATGCGCCGGGCGTAGGCGACCCAGCCGCCGGCCGAGGTGGCGTTGAGGCTGGCGATGACCGGCACGGAGGCCTGGCGGCGGATGGCCTCGAGGCGGCGCAGGTAACGCTCGCCGGCATCGGCGAACCCGATCTCGGGGAAGTAGTCGAGCGCCTCGGCGAACGCCTCGGTCCCGGCCTCGAGGGACCGGTTGAGCTCGATCTCCTCGTTGAGGATCTCCTCCTCGAAGAGGGAGGGCATGACGATGGCGCCGACGCCGGCGTCGTCGAGCCGCCGGGTCATGGCGACCGCGCCCGTGATCGGCGAAGCCGACGCGACGAGGGGCGAGCGGAGGTGCAGCCCCAGGTAGTCGGTGCGCAGGTCGATGCTCATACCAGGGCCTCCACGTCATCGGGCCGGGCCGCGCCGTCACCGCCCGGCTCGGCCAGCGGCGCGTGGCGGTCGACGTGCGGGACGCTGCGGTGCATGCCCGCCAGCTGCTCGTAGTAGCGCCACCGCTCGTCGGTGTCGGCCTGGGCCAGCTGGGCCAGGTCGGCAGCCCGCTCGGGGTTGGTCCGCTGGAGGATGGCGAAGCGGGTCTCGGCGGCCATGAACTCGGCGACCGGCATCGAGGGTGCCTGCGAGTCCAGTTTGAACGGTTGCCCATCGGCGATCTCACTGGGGTGGAAGCGGTAGAGCGGCCAGTAGCCGCTCTTGACCGCGTCCTTCTGGTGCGCCATCGACTGCGACATGTCGATGCCGTGGGCGATGCAGGTGCTGTAGGCGATGACCAGCGAGGGTCCGGGCCAGGCCGCCGCCTCCAGCAGCGCCTTGGTCGTCTGGGCGTCGCTGCCGCCCATGGCGACCTGCGCCACGAAGACGTTGCCGTAGGCGCGGGCGATCGCGCCCAGGTCCTTCTTGCCAGTGGCCTTGCCGGCGGCGGCGAACTTGGCCACGGCCGCCCGCGGCGTGGCCTTGGAGGCCTGGCCGCCGGTATTGGAGTACACCTCGGTGTCGAGCACCAAGATGTTGACGTTGCGGCCGGAGCTCAGGACGTGGTCCAGGCCCCCGAAGCCGATGTCGTAGGCCCAGCCGTCGCCGCCGATGATCCAGATGCCCTGGTGGACCAGGTCGCCGGCGAGCGCCAGCAGGTGCTGCGCGTCGGAGCGCTGCGGGCCCTCCACCGCGGCCAGCCGTTCCCGGAGGCGCGAGACGCGGTCACGCTGGAGGGCGATCTCGACCTCCGTCTCCTGGCTGCTCTCCAGCAACTCGCGCACCAGGTCGGGTCCGACGGCCGGTGCCAGGCGTGCCAGCAGCACGCGGGCATGGTCGGCCTGGGCATCCAAGGCCAGGCGCATGCCAAGGCCGAACTCGGCGTTGTCCTCGAACAGGGAGTTGGCCCAGGCCGGCCCGCGGCCCTGGGCGTTGACGGTCCAGGGGGTGGTGGGCAGGTTGCCGCCGTAGATGGACGAGCAGCCGGTGGCGTTGGCCACGATCATGCGGTCGCCGAACAGCTGGCTGACCAGTTTGACGTAGGGCGTCTCGCCGCATCCGGAGCACGCGCCGGAGAACTCGAAGAGCGGCTCCAGGAGTTGCGACCCCTTGACCGTGTCGTGGGCCACCAGGCCCCGGTCCAGCGGCGCGATCGACTGGAAGAAGTCCCAGCGCGGCCGCTCGAGATCGCGGTGCGCCTCGACGGGCTCCATGTTGATGGCCTTGTGGCGGACCTCGGTCTTGCTCTTGGCGGGGCAGACCTCCACGCACACGCCGCAGCCGGTGCAGTCGTCCGGGGCGACCTGGATCGTGAGCCGGTGGTCGGGCAGCTCGTGCGAACGGAACTCCTTGTGCTTGAAGTCCGCCGGTGCGCCGGCCACGGCCGCCGAGGGGAAGACCTTCATGCGGATGGTCGCGTGGGGGCAGACGATGGCGCATTTGCCGCAGTCGATGCAGATGGTGGGGTCCCACACGGGGATCTGCTGCGCGATGGCCCGCTTCTCGTACTTCGTGGTGCCAGTCGGGAACGTCCCGTCGACCGGCAGCGCGCTCACGGGGAGGTGGTCACCCTGGCCGGCGATGAGCGCCGCTGTGACCCGCCGCACGAACTCGCGCGGGTCGTCCATGGCCGGGCTGGCCACCGGCAGGGCCTCCGCCGTGGGGCCGAGCGGGACGTGGACCAGACGCTCCAGCGAGCGGTCGATGGCGGCGAAGTTGCGCGCCACGATCGCTTCCCCACGCCGGGCGTACGTCTTGCGCACGGCGTCCTTGATGCGCCTGATCGCCTCGTCCGCCGGCAGCACGCCGGCCAGCTGGAAGAAACACGGCTGCATGACCGTGTTGATGCGGCTGCCCATGCCGACCTCGTTGGCGACGGCGGCCGCGTCGATGATCCAGAGATCGATGTGCTTGTCGACCAGCTGGCGCCGCACACCGCCCGGGAGGTGGTCCCACACCTCGTCGGCCCCGTAGGGCGAGTTGAGCAGGAACGTCGCGCCCGGCCGGGCCTTGTCCAGCACATCGAGATGGGTGAGCAGCCCGAACTGGTGGCAGGCCACGAAGTCGGCGCCGCTGACCAGGTAGGTGGAGAGGATGGGCTGGGGTCCGAAGCGGAGGTGCGAGACGGTCACCGTGCCCGACTTCTTGGAGTCGTACTCGAAGTAGCCCTGGACGAACAGGTCGGTCCCTTCGCCGATGATCTTGACCGAGCTCTTGTTCGCCCCCACGGTGCCGTCGGAGCCCAGGCCAAGGAAGACGGCCTGCACCTCGCCCTTGGGGCGGGGATGCTCGAAGCTCGGGTCGATGGGCAGGCTGAGGTGCGTCACGTCGTCGTGGATACCGACCGTGAAGTGGCGCTTGGGCTTCGCGGACGCGAGCTCCTCGAAGATGGGCTTGATCATGCCCGGCGTCATCTCCTTGGAGGAGAGGCCGTACCGTCCGCCGATGACCCGGGGCACCTCGCTGAACGGGGGCGTATCGCTGTCCATGCCCTCGGCCAGCGCGGCGACCATCTCCAGGTAGAGCGGCTCGCCGACCGCGCCGGGCTCCTTGGTGCGATCAAGGACGGCGATGCCCCGCACGGTCCGCGGCAGGGCGGCCAGGATCTGGGCGGAGGGGAAGGGCTGGAACAGGCGCACGCGCAGCATCCCCACGTGTTCCCCGGCCGCGACGAGGGCGTCGACCGTCTCTTCCACCGCACCCGCGGCGGAGCCCATCACGACGACCACCCGGTCGGCATCGGGGGCACCGTGGTAGTCGACCAGGCCGTAGTGCCGGCCGGTCCGTTCGCCGAGCTCGTCCATGACGTCCTGGACCATGCCCGGGACGGCCAGGTAGTACGGGTTGCACGCCTCGCGCGCCTGGAAGAAGACATCCGGGTTCTGGGCCGTGCCGCGCAGCACGGGCGCCTCGGACGTCAGGCCGCGGCCGCGGAAGGCCAGCAGGTCCTCGTCACGGACGAGCGCCCGCAGGTCGTCCTCACCCAGGAGGGCGATCTTGTTGATCTCGTGCGAGGTGCGGAAGCCGTCGAAGAAGTGCAGGAAGGGCACCCGCGACCGCAGCGTCGCCGCATGGGCCACGAGCGCGAAGTCGTGGGCCTCCTGGACGGAGCCGGCGGCCAGCATGGCCCAGCCGGTCGCACGGGCATGCATCACATCGCTGTGGTCGCCGAAGATCGACAGGGCGTGGGTGGCGATGGTGCGGGCGGCGACGTGGATGACGGCCGGTGTCAGCTCGCCGGCGATCTTGAACATGTTGGGGATCATCAGCAGGAGGCCCTGCGACGCGGTGAACGTCGTGGCGAAGGCACCCTTCTGGAGCGCTCCGTGCATGGCCCCGGCGGCGCCCGCCTCGGACTGCATCTCCACCACGTCGGGGACCTTGCCCCACAGGTTGGGCCGCCC
This sequence comes from Candidatus Limnocylindrales bacterium, assembly GCA_036561685.1. Lineage (GTDB taxonomy): Bacteria > Chloroflexota > Limnocylindria > Limnocylindrales > CSP1-4 > DASPUH01. Next base: position 5,254 of record DATBOX010000157.1, read on the forward strand.
GGCCGCGGCCCAATCGTCGGCGTGCTCGGCCATCGGCGAGGCCGGCGTGATGGGGTAGATGGAGATGACTTCGCTCAGCGCGTAGGCCACCCGAGCCGCCGCCTCATTCCCGTCGAGACACTCCCAGCGCTGATCCGAGATCGGGTCGGGAGCATCCGCGGGGCGGGCTGAAGTTGCGTGCATTGACCGGCCTTTCGTATCCGTCGAGCGTGACTCGTGCACCTTGAGCTTCGGGCCTGCCGACGAGCGCCACCATTGTCATTCGACTCACGATCCGGGGCCCATCGGCCCCTTTCGACCTGATCCGGCCCAAGGCCTCAGAAGTCGCGGCGGCCCACGAAATGGGCCTCGACCTCCGGCCGGGCGCGCTCGTAGATGGCCAGCCGTTGGCCGCCGGGGGCCTCGAAGGAGCAGCAAGGGCCCTGCGGGATCTCGAGGGTGCCTTGGCGCTGCCAGCCACGAGCCTCCAGGTGGGCCATGGCCCGGTCGAGGTCCGCCACGCGATAGATGAGGATCGGCCGCTCCCCCTCCAGGTGGCCGGCCAGGAGCAGGCGCGGCGGGCCGGCGGTCAGTTCCACCATGGCCACCCGCGCACCCATGCCCTCGACGGCGAACACGGGCCGCGCCCCAAGGACCGCCGTGAAGTAGCGCAGGTCGGCTGCGACGTCGGCGCTCGGCAGGTAGATGAAGTCGAGCTGCTCGAAGGGCGGGTCGCCGGGCCCGGCGTGGTCGCCTGCGGCAGGCTGCATGGCGCCAGTATCGGCTCCCTGCGTCGACGGATGGCGTCCCCGCCCGGTCCCATCGTCCGGGCGGCGCGAGCCTGAAGGTCGGGTTGCCAAGAGCCGGTCATCGGGGGTAGGGTGCGCCAGCCGCCGGGAGCCCGCGGGCCGACGCCGGCAGGCCCTGCGATCCCCGCGAACCGGAGCGACCCGATGTCCCACCAGCGCCCCCGGCAGCCCGGCGTGCGCGCCGTGCGCCCCCGCTCCATCGGCGGCTCTCGCCTCAGCTTCCGTCTGGCGGCGGTGGCCCTGCTGAGCGCATCCGTCCTGGGCCTCGGCGGGCCCGGCACCGCGCTCGCGGCGGCCGGCAGCCATGCGGCGGCGGCCGCGGCGGCACCGGTCGTCGAACAAGCCTCGGCGCCGACACCCAAGGGGCTCACCGGCGAGGTCTACGGCTTCCTGCCCTACTGGGAGATCGACAGCGGCGTCGACGCCTACCTGCGCTACGACCTGCTGACGACCATCGCCCTCTTCGCCGTCTACTACGACGCGGCCGGCAACCTCAACACGACCACCCTCCTGGGGAGCGGCCGGGCCGCCCTCATCAGCACGGTCGTGCAGCACGCCCACGCCCAGGGCGTGCGGGTGGACCTGACGCTGCGCCCCTCGACCGACACGGCCACCGCCAACCAGACCTTCTTCGCCAACGCTCCCGCCCAGGCGGCCGCCATCGCCAACATGGCCGCCCAGGTGACGTCACTTGGCCTGGACGGGGCGAACATCGACGTCGAGTCGCTCTACGGCACCGACTTCCCGGCCTACGGCGCCTTCGGGGCCGCGCTCCGGGCGGCCCTGGTCAAGACGCACCCAAGCGCCCGCGTCACTGTCTCCACCAACGCCAACGTGTCGGGCTCCGGGATGGCCGCCCAGGCCATCAGCCACGGCGTGGATCGGGCCTTCCTGATGGGCTACAACTACCGCAGCGCCGGGACCAGCCCGGTCGGCTCCATCTCGCCGCTCGTGAGCTCGGTCGGCGGCCTCAGCCTGAGCTGGTCGATCGGCCAGTACGACAAGCTGCACGTCCCGCGCAACCGCATCATCCTGGGCCTGCCGTACTACGGCATGACCTGGCCGACCACATCGGGGACGCTCCACGCCACCCGCTCCGGCAGCGGCGTGGCCTTCTTCCCGACCGACAGCCTGCCCCCGCCGGCCGGCACGGTCATCCGATACGACGCGGTCGAGAGCTCTGCCTGGTACGCCGTCCAGGACCCGACCACGAAGGCCTGGTCCGAGACCTATTTCGACGACGAGACCTCGCTTCGGGCCAAGTACGGCCTGGCCGTCGATGACGGACTCGCCGGGGTCGGCATCTGGGCCCTGGGCTACGACGCCGGCCAGCCCGGCTACTGGGAGGCCATCGCGTCGACGTTCGGCGTGCTGCGCCTCGCCGGCGCCGACCGCTATGGGACCGCCGTGGCCGTCTCCTCCAACCTCCTGCAACCCGGCGCCGGCACCGTCATCGTGGCCAACGGGCAAGGCTTCGCCGACGCGCTGGGCGGCACCGCCGCCGCGGGCCACCTGGGTGGTTCGCTGTTGCTGACCACGCCGACATCCCTGCCGGCGAGTGTGGCCAACGAGCTGGCGCGGGTGGGCCCGGCCAAGGTCATCGTGCTGGGCGGCAAGGCCGCGGTCTCGGATGCGGTCCTCGGCGCGATCCAGGCCAAGCTGCCGGGCGCCGAGGTGACGCGCGTCGGCGGGGCGGATCGGTACGCCACTGCGGCCGACCTCTCCCAGGCGGTCTACCCGGACGGGGCGACCACCGTGTTCGTCGCCTCCGGGGCCACCTATCCCGACGGCCTGGCGGGCGGTGCGGAGGCGGCCCGGCTGGGTGCACCGCTGCTGCTGAGCGATCCATCGACGCTCTCGTCGGCGACGCGGGCGGAACTGCAGCGCCTGGCGCCCACGAACGTGTACCTGCTGGGCGGCACCGCCTCCCTGTCGACGGCCGTGGCCACCGCGGTCGGCGCGGCCGTCCCGGCGGCGACGGTGAAGCGTCTCGCGGGAGCCGACCGCTATGCCACTTCGGTGGCCATCTCGGGCCTCCAGGATCCCGGCGTGCCGGTCGTCTACGTGGCCGCCGGCACGAACTTCCCCGACGGCCTCAGCGGAGCGGCCGCGGCCGGCGAGCTCGGCGGACCGCTGCTGCTGACGATGCCCGGCGGTCTCCCCGCCAGCGTGGCGGCCGAGCTGGCCCGCCTCAAACCGCGGCGGGTCGTGGTCCTGGGCGGCACGGGCGCGGTCGGCAACACGGTCGTCGTGCAGCTGCGGGGGTACCTCGCTCTCCCCTGAGGGCCCCTGCTATCGTGGCAGGCGATGACCGCAGCGCCGACCGGCACCGCTGGCGAGCAGGAGACCGCGGCCACGAGCGCGTCGCCTGACGCTCATGGCGCGGGCATCGCCGAGCAGATCCGCCGCGACTTCGCCGAGGCGTGGGGCGAGATGGGCGCGGCCTGGGGCGTGCCGCCATCGGTCGCACGGGTGCACGGCTACATCCTGGCCCACGCGCGCCCCCTCACCGAGCGCGAGGTCCGCGAAGCCCTCGGGCTGAGCCACCGGGCCGCCAGCCTGGCGCTCGCCGAGTGCGAGGCGTGGGGCCTCGTGGAGCGCGTGCCCGACCCTCGGCGCGTGGGCAGGCGCGGCCCCAGCGCCGTCGCCTACGCCAAGGTCGGCGACCACTGGGTCTGGTTCCAGCGCATCGCCGAGCAGCGCAAGCTGCGCGAGACGGATCCGCTCCTGCCGCTCATCGCGAACGCCGTCCGCGAGGCCGACCGGGTCGCCGCCGGCTCCCCGCCGGACAGCGAGCTGGCCCAGCTGCGGGAATGGCTGACGGAATTCGAAGGCTTCGTGCGCCTCTTCGATCGCGCCGTCGCCCTCGTGGCGCGGGCGGAAACGGCCGAGCTGGCGCGGGGCTTCGCGGTCCTCGCCCGGCTTTCGGACGACACCCTCGACCGGCTGCTCGGCCTGTTCGGGTCGCTGCCGGAGGAGGAGCTGGCGCAGACCCTCAAGAGCATCTCCCGCGTCTCACCCACGACCGCCCGCCGGGTCCTCGGCGCCGCCGCCAGGGTCGCCCGCCTCGGCCGCTAGGCGCCGCGGGGTGGCGCGGCCCGTCGCGGCCGCCGCCGCAGGCGCGACGGATGAGGTCGTCGGAGGCACCCACGACGCTGTCGAGGTGAGGCACCCCAGCACGCAGTAGGTGGGCGCGGGGCGGCCGGCGTCGCGTGGCGGAGAGGGTGGGATTCGAACCCACGAGGCTTTCGCCCGGCGGTTTTCAAGACCGCTGCCATCAACCACTCGGCCACCTCTCCGCGGCAGAGGATAGCGCGGGGGACGGGGCGCTCAGATGCGCTTGATGACGACGGTGCCGGCGATCAGGTCGTGCCAGCCGCGCTTGCGGCTGTCGATGAGGATCCAGATGAAGCCCAGGTAGAAGACGACCCCGTCGATCCAGTAGCCGATCAGCCGCATGACGGCCTGGCCGGAGGAGATGGGGCCGCCATCGCGATCGCGCACGACGTACAGCTGGAACTGGCGCATCCCGGGCGTCTGGCCGCGGGTCTTCCAGAAGTAGGGGAAGTAGGCGATGTCGACCACGAAGACGGCCAGGACGACGAGGATCAAGGCGAGGACCCCCACGGGCAGGGCCACGATCACGAGCACGCCTGCCAGCAGGAAGAGCACGATGTTGGCCACGAAGACGAGCAGGCCGTCGATGATGTAGGCCAGCAGGCGTTCGCCGGCGCCGCCGTAGGCGACCCCGGGCGCGGGTCCCACGGGCTCGACGGGGCCGGCCCAGGCGTTCGGGGGCATCTGATCGGGCGGTCGTGGCTCCATCGGGCCAGTCTACGCCCCGATGCGGGCCATCCCCATGCTGTTCCGCAGCACCTCCGGCAAGACGATCGAGCCGTCCGCTTGCTGGTGGACCTCGAGGATCGCCGCCACGGTCCGGGCCAGGGCCAGGCCGGATCCGTTGAGCGTGTGGAGGACCTCCGGGCGCGCCCCCGGTTCCGGCCGCCAGCGGATGTTCATGCGCCGGGCCTGGTAGTCGCGGAAGTTGGAGACCGAGCTG
>DATBOX010000158.1:0-7287 GCA_036561685.1 Candidatus Limnocylindrales bacterium
CGGCGTACGGGCTGCGTGGCGCGAGGGGGTCGCCCTCCGTGCTCACGCCCGTCTCCACGGAACCGTAGACCTCGTCGGTCGAGACCTGCAGCAGGCGACGCGGCCGTGCGTCGGCGGCCGCGGCCGCGCGCACCGCCTCCAACAGGACGTGGACGCCGATGACGCCGGTGCGCAGGAAGTCGTCGGCGGCGAGGATGCTGCGGTCGACGTGCGACTCGGCCGCGAAGTTCACCACGGCGTCGGCCTCCGCCACGAGCGGCGCCACGACCGCCGGGTCGGCGATGTCGCCACGCACGAAGCGCAGCCGCCCACCCATCTCGGGGTCGTCGAACGCCTCGTCCAGGTTGTCGCGGTCGCCGGCGTAGGTCAGCTTGTCCAGGACCACCAGCTGGTCCGTCGTGGCGGCCAGACGCCGGCGGACGAAGGTGCTGCCGATGAAGCCGGCGCCCCCGGTCACGAGCAGTTTCACGCGGCGCCCGTCCCCCCGTTGGCCGGCCGTTGGTCGCGCCGATCGGCCACCGGCGGCGGCGTGAGGTGCCCCTCGGCGGTGGCATGGCTGGCGGCGATCGACGCGTGGAGGAGCGACTCGACGGTCCCCGCGTCGGACCACTCACCCTCGTAACGTCGCCAGAAGAGGCGCCCCGACCCGACGTAGTGGTTGAGCACATCGGTGATCTCGAACTCGCCGCGCCCCGACGGCGAGAGGCCTTCGATGACGCCGAACGCATCGGGCCGCAGGAAGTAGACACCGATCGGGATCAGGTCGCTCTTGGGCACGGCCGGCTTCTCCTCGAAGGCTACGATGTGGCCGGCGGCGTCGAACTCGGCGACCCCGAACCGCTCCGGGTCGGGCACCTGGTAGAGAAGGGTGCCGGCATCGAAGGCGCCTTCCTCGAAGTCGCGGGCCGTGTCGGCGAGGGGTGGGCCGATGAGGATATTGTCGCCGAGCACGACGCAGAATGCGTCCCCGCCCACGAAGTCGCGAGCGAGGCCGATGGCGTGCGCGATGCCCAGGGCCCCGCGTTGGTACCGATAGGTAAGGTCCAGGCCGAAGTCCCGTCCGTCGGCGAGAAGCTCCACGATGTCGCCGACGCTTCGGCCACCCAGGACGACCATCACTTCGCGGACGCCCATGCCCCGCAGCGTCTCGATCGGGTAGAAGAGCATCGGCCGGTCATGGATCGGCAGCAGGTGCTTGTTCGTGACGGTCGTCAGGGGATACAGCCGGGTCGCCGTGCCGCCGGCCAGGATGAGGCCCTTCACCGGCTCATCGTAGCCCGCGTCAGGAGCCGCGGCGCGAGAACAGCCGCGGCAGGCGGTGCTTCCAGCCGCTCGGCAGGACGGTGTCGATGGCGTCGTCGATGGTCACGATGCCCTCGAGGCGGCCTTCATCGTCCACGACCGGCACGGCCAGGAGGTTGTAGCGCGCGACCACCTGGGCCACCTCGTCCTCGTCCGCCAGCACGCCCACCGCCACGGGCTCGGGGAACATGAAGGTGCGCACCAGCGCGTCCGGGGGCGACACGATCAGGTCGCGCAGGGAGACGACCCCGACCAGGTGTTCGGCGTCGTCGACGACGTAGATGTAGTAGATCGTCTCGGCGTCGGGCTCCAGCTCGCGCAGGCGCTGGATGGTCTGTTCGGCCGTCAGGTCGTCCCGCACGGCCACGAACTCGGTCGTCATCATCCCGCCCGCCGAGTCCTCGGGGTAGCCCAGCAGCTCGGCCATCTCCCGGGCCTCGGTGGGCTCCATGAGGGGCAGGATCTCGTCGCGGGCGGTCCGTGACAGGTCGGCGATGAGGTCGGCCGCGTCGTCGGGGCTCATCTCCTCGAGGATGTCCGCAGCACGTGCGGGGAGGAGGTCCTCCAGCACCTCGACCTGCGTGTCGGGCTCCATCTCCTCGATGGCGTCGGCCGCGGCCTCGTCGTCCAGGCTGGCCAGGACACCGGCCCGGTCGCGCGGCGCCAGCTGGTCGATGATCGAGGCCAGGTCGGCCGGGTGCAGCTCGCGCAGGCCGGCGTGGGGTACGCGCAGGCGGATGGAGGCGATCGACGTCTCGACCGGGTCCACGTCCTCCCAGTCGATGTAGCGCTCGGGCAGCGGCAGGCGCAGGTTGCGGGCGATGGTGCGATACGGCCCCTCGATGCCCAGCCGCCGCAGCAGGCCGGCCGCCCCCACGTCGACCGCCACCAGGTGCAGCATGCCCTCGAGCTCGTCGAGGCGCAGGTCGTTGACGCGCACGACCTTGCGCCCGTCGAGGTCCACGATCTGCTTGTCCTGCAGGTCCGCCTGGAGCAGCAGCTCGTTGGGGCGCTGGCGGAACTTCGTGATGTCGATGCGGTCGGTGTTGAGCGTCGCCCCGGCGAGGTCGAACGAGGCCACGTCCGACCAGGGCAGGAAGATGCGCCGGCCGTCCGTGCGCACGACGAGGCCGGTCACCGGGGGGTAGCGGTCGCCGATGGCGACGATCAGGTCGGCCACCTTGCCGATGGCCTCGCCCTGGGGGTCACGGACGGGGCGGCCCACGACCTGGCTCAGGTAGAACTGCATGCTGAACCTCGTCGGCGGGGATGCCGGGGCCATGCCGGGGGGACCGCCGGCAGTGTAAGTCGCCGCGGCTTGGAGCGGCAACCTCACGGCGCCGCGTCCCGTGCGCGGCCAGTACGTCCGGGCCGCCCCGAGGTACCTCTGGTCCGCTCCGGCGGCGCCCGGCCACTCCTACGATCGGGCCGTGGACGAGCCCATGCCGCCCCGCCATGCCCCGCGCCCCTCGTCGGGCCACGCCCGTGGGGTGCGCCATCGCCCGGTCGGCGCGCCGGCGCCCGAGGCGCCCACGGGCAACGAGCGGTTCTTCAGTTCGCTGGCCCACGCCGCGGCGCGCCTGTCGGGCAGCCTCGAGCGCGCCGCGATCCTCCACATCGTCGTCGGCGAGGTGGCCGAGACCCTCCAGGTCGACGCGGTCACGGTCCGGCTGATCGACGCCGAGGGCCGCCTGCCGGTCCTGGCCTGGGCCGGCCTGCCCGCTCGCCAGGCCCGCCGCCTGCCCCCCTTCACGGTCGACGAACCTTGGTTCGCCCGCCTGCGGCGGAGCCCGCGCCCGTGGGTCCGCCACCGGCTCGCCCCGGACGACGCCTACGACCCGGACCTGCGCTTCGAGGCTTCGGCCGTCGTGCCGCTGGTCCAGGAGCGCCAGGTCATCGGCCTGCTCTCGGCGGTGCGGCGCGTCGCCCGCAACTGGGCCCCCGAGGAGGTGGCCTTCCTGGAGGCCGTCGCCGGGCAGGCCGCCATCGCCCTCCACAATGCCGGCCTGTACGAGGAGGCCCACCGCTGGGCCGGGCAGCTGTCGGTGGTCCAGGCCTCGGTCAACCGGATGAACCGCCTCACCTCGGTGGCCGAGATCGGCGAGGCCGTCGTGGAGGAGACCCGCCGGGTCGTCGACTACCACAACTGCCGCGTCTACGTCATCGAGCCGCCCGATGTCGTCCCGATCGCCTTCAAGGGCGACGTCGGGACGTACGACACGATCCCGATGGACGTCCTGCGGACGCGCGTCGGCGAGGGCTTCACCGGCTGGGTGGCGGAGCACGGCGAGCCGCTCCTCATCCACGACGCCAACGCCGATCCGCGCGGGGCGACCATCCCCGGCACCGACACCGTCGATGAGTCGATGGTCGTGGTGCCCATGAAGTACGACGACCTGGCCATCGGGGTGGTGACCCTCTCCAAGCTCGGCCTGCGGCAGTTCGACCTGCGCGACCTGCAGCTGATGCAGATCCTGGCCAACGCCGCCGCCACGGCCATCCAGTCGGCGCGGGCCCTGGCCGAGACGCGGCAGGCCGCCGAACGGATGCAGAACCTGCTGCAGATGTCGAGCGAGCTGACCCTCAGCCTGGAGCCGGCCACCGTGGCCGACATCCTGGCCCGGCACCTCTCGGAGGCCACCGGCCTTGACGAGTGCACCATCAGCTTCTGGGAGCGCGAGACCGACCGGATCGTCTCGTGGGGCTTCTGGCCGCCGCGTGCGGCGGCCGACCGCGCCGAGATCTACGACCTGAGCGCCTTCCCCGAGACGCGGCGCGTCCTGGAGCAGCAGGTGGCCGCCATGATCGACCGCCACGACGAAGCGGCGGACGAGGCCGAGCGGGACGAGTTGGGCCTGCTTGGCTTCGATGGCATGTGCATGCTGCCGCTGGTGGCCAAGGGCCAGTCGATCGGCCTCATCGAGCTGTACGGCCGCGTGCCCATCCACCTCGACGCCGCGCAGCTGGACCTGGCTCGCGCGATGGCCAACGAAGCCGCCATGGCCCTGGAGAACGCCCGCCTCTACGAGGCCGCGAGGCGCCTCGCCGATCGCGACCCGCTGACGGGGTTCCTCAACCACCGCGCCTTCCATGAGCGCCTCGGCGAAGAGATCCTGCGGGGCCACCGCAGCCGCCGGCCGGTCGGATTGCTGATGCTGGACGTGGACGACTTCAAGCTGGTCAACGACACGCTCGGCCACCAGATCGGGGACCAGGTGCTGCGGTGGGCCAGCGAGTGCATCGCGGCGACCCTCCGCGCGACGGACGTGGCCGCCCGCTACGGCGGCGACGAGTTCGCCGTGATCCTGCCCGAGGCCGGGGCGGCCGATGCCCAGCAGGCCGCCGCGCGGATCATCGAGACCTTCGCCGCCAAGGCGTTCCAGACGGAAGCCCGCGGCGAGGTGCCCATCGCCGTGTCGATCGGGGTGGCCGCCTACCCCGTGGATGCGCGCTCGGCCGGCGACCTCGTCGGCGCGGCCGACGCCGCCCTCTACAGCGTCAAACGCGCCGCCGGCGGCGCCTGGGCCCTGGCCGGCCAGGCCGAGGTCCCGACGCCGGCCCCCACGCTGGTCCGCGCCGCCGGCTGAACTCCCCCGGTCCCGCCGGGGTCGCGCCGCGCCCGACGGCGGCGTCGGGCACACTGGGACGATGCCGGCCGAGCCACCCTACCCGCTGCCCCCGGATCCCGAGGCGCCGCCCTATGAGTCGCGGCCGCGCGCGTCGCGTGGCGACGACATCCCGCTCCTCTCCAACCGCACCCTGGCGCGGCTGTTCACCGAGGCGGGTGACCTGATGGACCTCAAGGGCGAGCTGGTCTTCAAGGGCGTCGCCTACCGGCGTGCCGCCGAGGCCATCGAACGCAGCCCAGTGGCCGTGGCGCAGGCCTACCGGGCGGGCGACCCACCGCGCCTGCCGGGCGTCGGCGCGGCCATCACCGACAAGCTCGCCGAGCTTGCCGACACCGGCCGGCTGCGCTTCTACGAACGGCTGCGGCGCGACGTGCCGGCCGGCCTGCTCGACCTGCTCGACGTGCCCGGCCTGGGATCACGGACCGTCCACCTGCTGCACACGGAGCTCGGCATCGTCGACCTCGCCGGGCTGGAGGCGGCCGCCAAGGCGGGCCGGATCCGCTCCGTCCGCGGCCTCGGCCAGCGCACGGAGGAGCGGATCCTGGGCGCGCTGGCCGACCGGGCCGGGGCCAGCGCCCGGCTGCGCCTGGGCCAGGCGGCCGAGGTCCTGGGCCACGTGTTCGGCGGGCTAGGGGACACGCCCGGCCTGCTCGGCCTGATCCCCGCCGGCTCGTTCCGGCGGCGGCGCGAGACGATCGGGGACCTTGACGTGCTGGCCGAGACCGATCGGCCCGACGAGCTCGTCAAGCGGTTCGTGGAGCTGCCCGAGGTGGAGAGCATCATCGGCCGGGGCTCGCGCAAGGCCGCCGTGCGCCTGCGCCGCGGACCGCAGGTCGACCTCATGCTCATGCCCCCCGGCGAGGGCGGCGCGTACCTCGTCCACTTCACCGGTTCGGCGGCTCATAACGTCCGTCTGCGCGGCCGGGCCCGCGACCGCGGGTGGAGCCTCTCGGAGCAGGGGTTCGTCCGGCTCGGGGACGACGGCCAGCCGCTGACCGGGGCCAAGGCCGAGCGGCGGGCGTTCGAGACCGAGGCGGAGGTGTACGCGTTCCTGGACCTTGCCTGGGTCCCGCCCGAGTTGCGCGAGGACAGCGGCGAGATCGAGGCCGCGGAGGCCGGCACGCTGCCGCACCTCGTGGAGCTGGCCGACCTGCGGGGCGACTGCCACAGCCACTCCGACTGGTCCGACGGCCATGCCTCGCCGGAGCAGATGGCGGAGGTCGCGCGCGGCCGAGGGCTGGCGTATCTCGTGCTGACGGACCACACCCAGAGCCTGGGCATCGCCCGCGGCCTGGATGCGGAGCGCGTCGAGCGCCAGCGCACGGTGATCGCCGAGCTCAACGAGCGCTACCGGCACGAGGAGGAGGAGGGGAGCGCCCCGGGCGGCAGCCATCCCGACGGCTTCCGTCTGCTGCACGGCTGCGAGCTGGAGATCCGCGCCGACGGGCGCCTGGACTACCCCGACCGCCTGCTGGCCAGCTTCGACGTCGTCGTCGCCAGCCTCCACGTCGGCCGCAAGCAGCCCACGGCGCAGTTGATGGCGCGCTACGCGGGCGCCCTCGCCAACCCGCACGTCGACATCATCAGCCACCCGTCGGGCCGCAAGCTGGGCGAGCGCGATGACCTGGACCTGGACTGGACCACCTTCTACGGCGAGGCGGCGCGGACCGGCACCTGGCTGGAGATCAACGGCTCCGACGAGCGCCTGGACCTGGCCCCCGAGCGAGCCCGCGCCGCCCGCGCCGCCGGCTGCCGCTTCACCATCGACTCGGATGCGCACTACCTGCACGAGTTCGACAACCTGGCCTGGGGCACGGCCATGGCTCGACGCGCCTGGCTGGAGGCCGGCGACATCATCAATACGCTGCCTCGTGACGTCTTCCTGGAGGCCGTGCGCGCCCGCGGTTAGCCGCCGGGGGTCGACGTTCCCAGCAGGAAGTCGGCGGCCATCTCGAGCGCCTCCTCGAGGTGCCCGCGGAGGCCGTGGACGGCGCCCGGGAAGATCACCAGGCGCCCGTGCGGCAGCGTCTGAGCCGCCGCGCGCAGCAGGTCGATCCGGGCGAACGGGTCACGGTCGCCCGACAGCAGCAGGACCGGGCACCCGATGGCCGGCCAGTGCGCCACCCGCGTGCCCAGCTCGGGCTGGCCCGGGCGGTGCACCGGGTAGCTGAAGCAGACCAGCGCCGGCACCTGCGTCCTGGCGGCGGCCAGGCTGGCCATGCGGCCCCCGAACGAGTGGCCGCCCAGCGAGAGGCCCGGATCCGCCGCGGCCGCGGCAAGGAAGATCTCGACCGCCGCCTCGGGCCGCCCGCGCGGCAGGTCGACGGCACGGGCGTCGAGCCCGCGGCGCGTCAGG
>DATBOX010000159.1:0-2351 GCA_036561685.1 Candidatus Limnocylindrales bacterium
AGGCTCGCGAGCGCCTCGGCGTTGGCCCGGATGAGGCTCGCCAGCGTCCACATGACGCGGCCGCGCTCGCTGGGGGTGATACGGCTCCAGGTCCCGGCCTGGAAGGTCCGCCGCGCCGCGGCGACGGCCAGGTCGACATCCGCGTCCGCGCTGGCCGGGATCCGCGAGAACGGCGTCGCGTTCGCCGGATCCTCCACGTCGAGCCAGGCGCCGCCCGCGGGGGCTTGCCACCGGCCGTCGATCCAGTTCCCGGGCGGATGGTCCAGCGCCGGGTTCATGGCTGCGACGGGCTGGTCCGCGACGGTCATCGCGGGGCCCGCGCGGTGGCGTTGTAGTGGCGAAGAGCGGACGCCACATCCGCGCCGCCGCGGACGACCTCCACGATGGCGCGCATGGTCGCGGCCGGGTCCGGCGATTGCCAGACCTTGCGGCCCATGACGATGCCCTTGCCGCCGCCGTCCATGGCGCCCTTGACCATGGTCAGGATCTGCTCGGGCGTATCGGCCTTGGGGCCGCCCGCGATGAGGACGGGCAGCGTGCTGTAGGCGACCACCCGGGCGAAGCTCTTCGAGTCGCCGGTGTAGAAGGTCTTGATGAAGTGCGCCCCCTCCTCGCACGCCACGCGGACGGCGACGCGCAGGTCATCGGCCGTGTAGGGCCCGTCGTAGGCGGCCACATCCGCGCCCCCGGCGGGGAAGATCTCGGCTAGCAGCGGCAGCCCGATCCGGTTGCACGTGTCCGCGGTCTGGCCGATGAGTGGATAGTCGCGCTCTTCCTGGGGGCCGCCCAGGAAGACCGTGTAGCAGACCGCGTCCGCCCCGTTGCGCAGCGCCTCCTCCGGTGAGGCGATGAAGACCTGTTCCTTGTCCCGGTTGGCCAGGCCGGTCCGGCCGGTGATCCGCTGGGCCCAGGCGACCCGGCCGCCCCAGCGCTCGGCGGTGAACCGGGCAAGCCCGCGACGCATGAGGAATCCGTTCGCGCCGGCCTCGACCAGGTCCGACACGAGGTCACGAGGGTCCTCGAGCTCGACATATTGGGGGCCTTCGACGCCGTGATCCATCGGCACGATGATCGACGTGTTGGTGGCCTGATCGAAGAACCGCCGAAGGCGCAGCTCGATGCCCTGACCGATCATGGATCCCCTTTCTCTGGTTGGCGGGGCCTCGGCGGGCGGGCTGCCTGCCGAGGCCCCGACTGGACGTGCGAACGAACCGTCGATCAGCGCGTCAGGCTGCCGACTCCGCGGCATCGGCCATGATCCCGCGCCGGCTGCCCGGGATGCCGATGTAGTAGATCAGAAGCCCCGCGATGACGATCACGATGGCTCCCGGACCGACCTGACTGGGGTTCTGCCAGACGATGACGCCGCTGACGAAGAAGGCCCAGATCACGGCGACCCAGTCGATGAGGGTGCTCCAGCGGCCGTAGTTCCACGGCCGCCTGGGCAGCGTGCCGCGGCGCTTGCCGACGATGCCCGCCGCGATCGTCACGGCGTACGAGCCGATCTGGCCCAGCGCCGAGGCGGCCGCGAGCACCGCGAGGCCGGTCGAGTACAGGCACGCCACGAAGGCGATGACGCCGGCGACGATGGTGGCGTTGGTCGGCGTGGCGCTCGAGCTCACCTTGCGGAGCCAGCCGGCCGCCGGCGCCTGGCCGTCGCGGGCCTGGGCCCAGAAGATGCGGCCCGCGGTGAGCTCCAGAATCTGCATGTTGACGATGAAGCTGACCACCACGACGGCGATCAGGGCGTTGGCCACGCCGTCGCCCAGGTTCTGGGTGACGATGTAGGTGATCGGCGCGGTGCTCTTCATGGCCGCGGTCAGGTCGGGGATGGCCAACGACAAGATGATGACCGCGATGATCGCGTAGATGTACGACCCGAAGTTGGCGATCAGCACACCGCGCGGAGCCGTCGTGGCGGCGTCCTTGGTCTCCTCGCCGACGTGGCCCGTCGAGTCGAAGCTGCCGATGATGAACACCGGCATCAGGAACACCGTCAGGAGCGGCACGATCAGGCCGTTCGCGTCGGTCCCGCCGGTCTGGCCCAGGAAGCTGAGCGGCTGCTGCAGCCCGTGGAACAGGAGCAGGACGAGCACGGTGCTGAGGCCGAAGAGCTCAGCGATCACGCCGACGTTGTTGATCACCGAGGCGAAGCGGATACCGACGATGTTGATCACGGTGATGCCGAAGATCACGATCGCGGCGATGATGATCGACTGCGTCACGTCGGGGGTCGCGATGCCGATCCACGGTCCGATGTAGATGGCGATCCCGACCGCCTCGGCGGAGACCGCCAGCAGGAGCCCGATGGCGAGCCACCACCCGACCTGCCAGGCGAGCGCGCGATTGGT
>DATBOX010000160.1:0-4581 GCA_036561685.1 Candidatus Limnocylindrales bacterium
AGGACGACGGGATGGAGGGCCATGCGGAACTCGTCGATCAGGCCGGCCCGGATGAAGGCTGAAGCCAGTGTCGGCCCGCCCACGTCCATGTCGAAGCCCGGCTGGGCCTTGAGTCGGGTGACTTCCTCGACCGCGCCATCGCGGACCACGCGGCTGTTCCAGGCCACCTCGCCGAGCGTCCGGGAGAAGACGATCTTGGGTTTGGTCGTCCAGATGCGGGCGAACTCCACCTCGACCGGCGTGGCGGACGGATCGCTCGCGGCGGTGGGCCAGTAGCCGCTCATCAGCTCGTACATGCGCCGCCCGTAGAGGAAGGCGCTCATCGCCCGTGCCTCGTCGTTGAAGACGCGGTGGAACTCCTCGTCCACGCGGACCCAGTCGAGCGACCGCTCCGGCGTCTCGACGAACCCGTCCAGCGAGACCGACATGGAGTAGATGAGTCTGCCCGTGGAGTTCAGTCTCCCTGCTGGATCAGCACGCGCCTTTGCGCCTCGAACGGATCCGGTCGGGGCCGCGTCGAGGCCTCGCTGGCCCTGGCGACGCGGTCGCGCAGGGGGGAGCGTGTCACATCGTCCGCGCCTGGACGGCGGGCTCCGGCCGGGTGCTCCCGGCCGGAGCCCCTGCCGGTCATGAGACTCGAGCCGCCGTCTGGTACTCGGACGGATGGTCGGCGCGGTCGACGTCGAGCGTCCGGGTCACGATGCCGACCGTCTCCTCCACGCTGCGGTGGTTCTCGTCGGCCGCGGCCTTGAGGTCCTCGTAGGTGAGGTTGGCCTCACCCATCTCCTTGTGGGCGTCCATGCAGCCACACGTGAGGCACATCGCTGACTCCTTTCGAAGATGAGCCCGCGGAGCGGGCCATCCGCGATCGTGGCATCGACTCCGTCACGACGGGGGTACGCCGCGGGAGTCGCCGTCTTGCAGCCGCGCGACAGTTGATCGTTCCGCGGACCGTCAGAACGTGACGGCCGCCCAGGTGTGGCCACCGTCACGGGTCATCAGCAGCTGGCTGGTCGCGCCGCTCGTCGTGATCAGGACGCCCTGTGTCGGCGTCGTGAAGCCCAGGTCGTTGAAGGTCACCTGGCTCGGCCTGATCACCGTCGTCCAGGTGTGCCCGCTGTCGAACGACGCGATGACATGGTTCGGCGTGCTGTCGCGGTAGCCGGCCACCACGATGGTCGACGCGTTGGGAGCGGCGATGGCCTCGGCCGATGAGAGAGGCACTGGGGTCGTGAGCTTCCTGAATGTGACCCCGCCATCGCTGGAGACGAACAGGTGCTCACCCTGTGGCGTCGACCAGGCGCCCAGATCGCAGTCGGCGACCAGGCCGGTGCTGCTCCAGGCGGCCAGGACCGCAGGGCTGGCCGCGTCGATGCAGGGCGGCGTCCACGTCTGCCATGACCCGCCGACCAAACGGGCACCGCTTCCATCGACCACCCGATCGACCTGGATCAACCAACCGGCGTTGCCTTGCAGCACCAGCTGCACCTGCGGGACCGGCCCGGCGCCGACCGGCAGAAAGACCGATGGTGACACCCACGCGTCACCCGTCACTGGCGTGGAGGCGATCCCGAACCCGAGAGGCGCCGCGGCGTAGTACGCCATGTGGGCCGTGGCCGCCGCGGCCTGGAGGTCCCACACGACCGCGGTCCCACCGGTGATCCTGGTGAGGTCCACGCGCGCCCAGGTCGTGCCCCCATCGTGTGTCGCCCAGAGGTCGGGACCGTAGGCCCAGCCGTCACGCGGATCGGCGAAGCGGAGCGCGCGTACGCCGTTGCCGACGAACCCGGGGCCGGCTGAGATCGTGGTGGCCGGGGCCGGGATGCGGCTCCAGGTCCGTCCGGCGTCGAGCGTGTGGGCGATCACGGCGCACTGCGACGAGCCACATGCGGTGCTGCCCAGGACCCAGCCCTCCGTTGGCGAGGCGAACGTCACCGAGCGCGGCTGGAAGTCAGCGGGAAGGGCCACCCCCGGCAAGGCGGTCGGGGGTGCGGTGACGGACGGCGACGCGGATGGCGGCACGGCCGTTGGCGAAGCCGTCGGTGGCGTCGTGCTCGACAGGGCCGTCACGGGCAGGGTCGGCGAGGGGGAGGGGACGGCGGCCGGTCCGGTGCCCCGGAGCATGAACGCGCCGGCGACCAGGGCGACGGCCACGAGCGCGACGAGGGCGGTCGACCACTGCAGGCGCGGACCGGTCAGGCTGAAGCGGGGCGAGACCAGGCGGGGCGCTCGGTCGGGGATACCGTTCACCCGGGCCACGAGCGACGGCGGCACCGGGTCGCGGGTGAGCTGCCGGATGGCGTCGCGGACGTCGTCTTCGAAGCGGGGATCGTCGGTCATCGCGGGAGTCCTCCGGCTGCACCGGCATCGATCGCCGCGTGCAGCGCTTGCAGGGCGTAGTGGAGGCGTGACTTGACGGTGCCAGCGCGGGCCCCGGTGCGGGCCGCGATCTGGTCGACGGTCAGGTCCAGGTAGAAGCGCAGGACGACGACCTCGCGCTGGTCGTGGCTGAGGCCGCGGATGGCCCGGGCCAGCGCGTCACGCCGGCCCAGGTCGTCGGCGAGATCGGGCCCCGTCGCCGGGCGATCCCGAAGGACCAGCTCGGCTGCGAGGCTGGGGGCGATGCGACGCTGCGACCGACGCCGGTCGCGGCAGACGTTGACGAGGATGCGGCCGAACCAGGCCTCGAAGCGCGCCGGGTCGCGCAGCTCACCGAAGCGCCGCCAGGCCGTGAGGGCGGCGTCATGCGTCGCATCCTCGGCCGCCTCGCGGTCACCCAGCATCAGCGCGGCGTAGTGGTAGGCCCGGTCCAGCGCCGGGCCGCTGACGAGGTCGGCGAACGCGGCCGCCCGCGCCCGGTCATCCTCCCGGTCGGCACGCCGTATCACCGGCTCCAGGTGTGCCTCCGCATCGTGCATGACCACCTGACGTAGCGGGGGCGAAGAACGTTCAAAGGCCGGACCGGCGCGGTGGTCGGGCCGCGTGGCCGCTACGATGCCCGCGAGGCCGACGGTCCGGTCCGTCGCCACGAGCTGGAGGCCTGGGGATGATCGACACGGTCATGGTCGTGACCACGGTAGCCGTCACCGACCTCGACGTCGCCCGTGAGTTCTATGAGACGCGCCTGGGCCTCACGGTGCTCGACAACGCGCCGTTCGCCATCCGCTTCGGCGTGGCCGGCAGCCAGATCTCCGTGCGGCGCGGGCAGCCGAACGTGGGCCAGACCGTCGCCCACTTCGAGGTCACCGATTTGGACGCGGTCATGCAGGACCTGCGCGGGCGGGGCATCACCTTCGAGGAGTACGAGGCGCCCAGGACGGTGAACGGCGTGGCCCAGATCGGACCGGCCCGTGCGGCCTGGTTCAAGGATCCCGACGGCAACATCTTCGGCCTGCGCGAGGGACCGGTCCCCGCTGCCGCCTAGGCGCACGCTACGATGCAGTGACCACGACCCGCGGCGGGCCCGACGCCGGCCGCCGGGCGTGCCCTTGAGGAGACCGCTCATGGCCAAGTACCTCTTCACCGCGTCATACACCGCGGCGGGCGCGAAGGGCGTCCTCAGCGAGGGCGGCACCAGTCGCCAGAAGGCGGTCGAGCGCCTCGTCAAGAGCGTCGGGGGCAAGGTCGAGGCCATGTACTGGGCCTTTGGCGCGCACGACTTCTACATGATCGCGGACATGCCCGACGCGGCGGCCGCAGCGGCGCTCAGCCTGACGGTCAGCTCCACCGGCACCGTCGCCGCGTCCACGACGGTCCTGCTCACGGCTGCCGACCTCGACGCGGCCGCCAAGACGAACGCCCAGTACCGCGCGCCGGGCGCGAAGAGCAAGTGACGGCGGGCCGATGGTGACGATCGGCCCTTGCGACCGGTGAGGTGACCGGCGAGGCTGCGGGCAGGAGGTACTGCTATGCTTCGTAAGATCCTGATCGGCGGCGCGGGCATCATCGCCGCGACCGCCACGATCACCCTCGTCGGCACGCGCCGGGTGGCGCGTACGTGGGGCATCGATCCGCTCGAGACCGACAAGCCGCTCCCCGGTGACGACCTGATCGCCGACCCGACGGCGAGCGACACGCGCGGCATCGAGATCGCCGCACCGCCGGAGGCCGTCTGGCCGTGGCTCACGCAGATGGGCTACGGGCGCGCCGGCTGGTACAGCTATGACGCCATCGACATGGACCGCCCCAGCGCGCATGAGCTCGTGCCCGAGCTCCAGAAGCTGGCCGTCGGCGACCTCATGCCGACCCATCCGGGCGGCGGGTTCCTGGTCAAGGAGCTCGAGCCCGAGCGCGCCCTCGTGCTCTACCTGGACGATGAGCTCGTCAACCAGCAGGCTGCCAAGCGGGCTGAGCCCGCCTCGGCCAACCTGAAGGCGACGAGCGCCGCGCTCGAGACGATGGTGCCCGGCCAGTTCAAGGCGACCTGGACGTTCTTCCTGGAGCCCCTTGAGGGTGGCCACACCAGGCTCATCGAGCGCTTCCGCATCGCCACCCCCATGACCGGCCAGATCGCCGAGATGCTCGGCGGCTTCATGGGCTTGGGCGTCTTCGTCATGGTGCGCCGGCAGCTGCTGGGCATCC
>DATBOX010000161.1:0-14429 GCA_036561685.1 Candidatus Limnocylindrales bacterium
TCCGTCAGGGTCAGCCCCAGCATCGCTGCCCGCATCGCGATCAGGGTCGCCACGCAACTCGCCGCGGCAGCCCGAAGGAGCCAGCCTGGCGACGGCGCCGTTCCGCCGCCCCCGACGGCCGCGACCATGTCCGTCGCGACCGACTCACTGCCAGGGCCTGTCGTGACGACACGCAGGCCCGCCTTGAGCCGGGCTGTGGCGGCGGTGTCGGTGTACGCGGCTTCGTCCGGGTGTTGGGTCAGGTATCCGATGGCGCCCTGGATCGCGGTTCCGATCTCGCCCATCTCGTTCCCTCGTGGCGGGCTTTCCGGCCCAGCGTACCGAATGAGTCCATGGGCGGGAGGTCGCACCTGCTTCCGCGTGCGCTGGCGGCGAAGGCCTAGCTGACCTACGCCAGCGCGGCCACCTCCAGGGTGCGGATCCGGCGGGAGACGTCGAAGAGGCCCAGATCGGCCAGCAGCTCGCTCAGGGCAGAGCGGCCAAGCCATCCCAGGCTGGCCACCACGGCGTCACGCGGGCTGGGTCCGATGCCGGTCGTGGCACGACCCTCCGCCTCGGACGTGGCGATCCAGCCCGCAGGAGTGTGCCGGATCCGGACCGAGGCCTCGAGCGAACGGGTCGGCGCCCACATCCGGAAGCGAACGTCGGCGATGGCCGTCTGAGGCTCGTCTGTCGGGTCGATCGGCTGCATGGCGCCAACTTAGTGGCGCTCCGTGCCAGCTAGGGTGTCACGAGGATGGAGCGGGAGACGGGGATCGAACCCGCGACGTGCAGCTTGGAAGGCTGCCGCTCTGCCAACTGAGCTACTCCCGCCCGCTTTGAGCGTGGCCAGAGCGACAGCTTACACAGCGGGCGGCTCCAAACGCTGGGATTAGGCCGATGCCACGTCGCGTCGCGCGACCGCTCGCATCGCGAGCGCGACCAGGACGCCGGCGGTCACAGCTAACGCCAGGTAGCGCCAAGGGTCGGTCGGATGTTCCAACGGATCGCCGCCAAGGGCCCAATCCCAGGGGGAGAGGTGGCGCCATGGGGCGAGCGGCGGGCTCAAGGGTAGGAGCGCGGCGATCAGATACCCCGCGATCGCCGCTCCGACACCGACGCCCAGCACCAACGACGGTCGTGGCCGGACGGCGGCGACCGCCAGCGCCAGGGCGCCGTGCAGGGCTGCCAGCAACGCGCAGAGGAAGATCGTCGCTAGGAGGTAGCCCGTGTCGATACTGAGGCCGACGAACGCGTCTGCGGCCAGCTGCACCGCGCTCATCACGAGCGCGATCACAACCAGCGCCACGGCGACAGCGACAGCCCGACCCAGGAATACGGCCCGCCGGTCTACCGGCTGCGCGAGGATCAGCTCCAATCGCCCGTGGGCCTCCTCGCTGGCCGTCTGACCGTTCATCAGCGCGATCGCTGCCGCCGTGAGCAGGAGCGGCAGGAAGAGCTCGTACAGGTTCCCGCGGAGGTACCCGGCGGGGGTGCCGAACGCTTGCATCCCGAGCGCCTGCACGAGTCCAGGCGGCAATTGGTCCAGCGCCTCGGAGATCCCCGACGAGCCGCTGAAAGCCGGCCAGAATGCCATGGTGGTCGCCACAAGCCCGGCAAGACCCACGGACCACCAGAAGATGGACCGCCGCATCGAGCGGACCGGCGCCCTCACCAGCTCCGATGCGGCCGCCGTCACGTCGCGCCTCCATAGAGCTCGATGAAGGCCTCCTCGAGATCAGGCTCCTCGACAACCATCGACACCACCGGGTACCGCGCCAGCACCTCAAGCAGCGGCTGGATCGGCCCGGCGAGCGTGGCCGTGAGGTGGCGGCCCGTGACGTGGCGCTCGACGAGGCCATCGAGCGGCTCCAGTTCGGCTTCCGGGGGCGTGTCGGCGAACCACACCTCCACGTGTTGCCGGGCACGGCCGCGGAGCGAGCTCACCGAGCCTTCGAAGACGACCTTGCCAGAGCGGAGGACCGCGACGCGGCTGGCCGCTCGCTGGACCTCGCTGAGGCTGTGGGAGGATAGGAAGATCGTGACCCCGGTCGCACGTGCTTCCTCGACCATTTCGAGGAACACGTGCTGCATCAGCGGGTCGAGACCATTGGTGGGCTCATCGAGCACCAAGAGATCGGCTCGCGCCAAGAAGGCAAGGAGCAGGGCAAGCTTTCGCCGGTTGCCCGTCGAGAGTTCGCCCATCGGACGCCGTAGGTCGAGTCGAAGTCGAGCGGCCAGGTCGTCGCGGCGGGCGGTGTCCAGCCCTCCGCGAAGCCGGCCCATGCTGGTGACGAAGTCACTGCCGCTCACCCGATCGGGCAGGCGGAGTTCCCCAGGCACATACGCCACCCGCCGGCGCACCGCGACCCCGTCACGCGCCGTGTCAAGACCGAATACCTGCACGCGGCCGGCGTTGGGTTGGAGGAGGCCAAGGAGGCAGCGGATGGTCGTCGTCTTGCCTGAGCCATTCGGCCCAAGGAAGCCGAAGACCTCGCCCGGCTCGACCTGAAGATCGATTCCTCGCACGGCCTCGACACGGCCGTAATGCTTGACTAGGCCTTCGATGCGCAGCGGCGCCGCGGGGCCCGTCACGGGTCAGTGCCGGCGAGCGGCACACGGCTCGCGAGAAGGACCTCGAGCGCCCCACGTGCCTCCGGTGCAGCGAAGATGGTAAGCCGGTCGCCGACCTCGAGCCGCACGTCACCACGTGGCACGATGAGCTGATCGCCACGGGCGACCGAGACGAGCACGGTCTCCCGCGGCCACTCCGTAGCCGCAACGGCTCGGCCGGCCAGGAGCGAGCCAGGACCGACCTCCGCGTCGATCATCGCCCCGCCTGAGGCGACCGAGCGGACCTGACGAACGTTGCCGGCCAGGGCGCTCCGGTACGCGGCGAGGGCGTCTCGCGTCGACAGGATGCCGACGAGCCGGCCTTCGCCCACGACAGGTGCCCACGTTCGATGGCTGTCGGCGAGGATGCCGAGCGCGCCGTCGAGGGGGTCGTCCGCGGAGATCGTCACGGCGTCGATACCCACCTCGCCCACGGTCAGCGCCGGGTCGGCGGCGGCCAGGGTAGCGACATCCACGCTGCCGCGGACACTCCCGTCCCGATCGGTGACCGGCGCGCCGGGCACCGCCGCGACCTCGAGTCGCGCCTGTGCCGTGGCCACGGTCTGGTCCGTGCGGAGCACGGCCAGCGGCGCCCGCGCGGCATCGCCCGCGGGGATGGCCGCCATGAGCGGCAGGGCGAACCGGAACCGATGGGCGGCCGAGTCCGCTCGGCTGCGGAGCTGCGACGCATAGATGGAGCGGTCGCCCACGATGAGCGTGGCGATCCCGATGGCCAGCATCGCCGGCGCCAGCATGGCCAGGCTGTCGGTCATCTCAGCGACCATCAGCATCACCGCGAGCGGGGCGTGGGCGACGCTGCCGAAGAGGGCCATCATGCCCACGATCACGAAGGGTGACGGATCGAAGGGGACGCCCGGCGCCACCGGTTCGAGCAGGCGCCAGATGCCGGCCCCAAGCAGACCTCCGATGACCATCCCGGGGCCGAAGATGCCGCCCGACCCGCCGGACCCGATCGACAACGAGGTGGCGAGGATCTTCGCGAACGGCAGCACGAGGATGACCCATAGCGGCAGGCCCAGGAGGGTCGTCCGATCAAGGCCGGCCTGGACCCACCCGTAGCCGGTGCCGAGCACGCCTGGCACTACGAGGCCGATGCAGCCGACGGCGAACCCCGCCACGGCCGGCCGGAGCTCTCGGGGTAGAGCCCAGCGGCCGAACCACCGGGTCAGCCCGTAGAAGCCGGTGATGTACAGGCGCCCGACGATCCCCGCGGCGATGCCGATCAGCGCGTAGTAGGCCAGCTGTCGGGGATCGGTGAAACCGGCCCCGGCGACCCGCCCGAAGATCGGGTCGAAGCCGACGATGGCGCCGAAGATGGAGAAGGCCACGATCGCGGCCACGAAGGCCGGCACGAGGGCCTCGGCTTCCACGTCCTCGCGATAGGGGATCTCGACCGCCAGGACCGCCCCACCAAGGGGCGCCCGGAAGATCGCCCCGATGCCAGCCCCGATGCCCGTGCTGACGGCGATCCGGGCGTCCCTGGCGTCCAGGTCGAGAATCCGCGCGAGCAGCGATCCAAAGCCGGCGCCGATCTGGGCGGTCGGACCCTCGCGACCGCCCGAACCGCCGGAGCCGATCGTGATGGTTGAGGCGACAAGTTTGACCAGCGGAATGCGGGTGCGGATGCCACGGGCACCACGGTGAAAGGCGGCGATCGCGGCGTCGGTGCCGTGGCCCTCGGCTTCCGGCGCGAAACGGAAGACGATCAGGCCCGAGATGAGGCCGCCGAGGGCCACGACGAGCGGGATCGCCCACGGCCGCACCGCATCGGTGATGGGTTGGTTCCCCTCGCCCAGGGGCGAGGGCGGGACGAAGCCGGCCAGGGCGCCGAGGAAGACGCGTGTAGCGAGCCCGAGGGCCTCGAAGAAGAGGGCCGCGCCGAGACCGCCGATGACCCCGATCAGGGCTCCGAGGACGATCCACTTGCGCAGGTACGCCGTCGCACGCACACGGCGGCGCACCGACCGCAGGAGGTGGGCCAGGCTCACGCGATTCGCTCGAACTGTCGCGCAAGTCGACCGATCGTGGCGCCATCCTGTGCGCTGAATCGAGCGTCCGCGAGCAGGATCGCGAGCTCCCGGCGGCGACCTTCGAGAACACGCAGCCTGAGATCGCGCCCGGCGGACGTGAGGGTGAGGCGGGTGATTCGGCGATCGGACGAGTCCCTCGTCGCCTCTATCACGCCCCGCCTGCGTAGGCGGGACACCAGCCGGCTTGCCGGCGAGGCGTGTGCGCCGATGCGCGCGGCGATCTCACCGACGGTGGCGCCTTCCTCATGGCTGCCCACGATCAGCAGGGCCCTCCACTGGACGAACGTGAGGTCCGTACCCGCGGCTGCGATCGCCCGTTCGGTGATCGCCACCGCTCCGATAGCCAAAGCCTCGAGTGCGTCGAGCAGCGCATCACCCACGCCTCAAGCATAGCTGATGCACATTCCATGTGGAACATATCTCGCACGACCGTTGTCCACTCGTAGGGCGTGCTGACACGACCTGCAAGCGATCTGTAGGCCGAGGTTGTCCGCAGGGTGCTAGCCCGCGACCGGTTCCGCCCTCCGCACCGCCCGCAGTGACGTCCACCCTTCTCGAACCAGGATGGCCGTCACGACGAGGGCACCGACCGCGTCGGCCCACGTCAGCCCGAACCCCTCCGCGAGCCCAAGGCCGACCAGGCTGACCAGCGCCAGGACCGCGGCGATCCCGGTCAGCACGCTGTCCGCTCGCAGGGCACCGCTCGCCATGACCTGCGCCACCCGGTACTTGGCCACGGCGAGCGGAGGCAGGACCACCACTGAGAAGAGCAGCAGAACGGTGCCCGCGACGGTCGCCTGCGGGTGGGCCTGCTCGACGAGTGCGCCGAGGGCGTTCCAGCCGAGGTAGACCGCCAGGACGAGCAGGACGGCACCCACGATGCTTTCGGCGATCCGCTCGACGCGCTCCGCCCGGTGCGGTTGTCGGGCCTCGATGGAGAAGCGCCAGACGAGGGCCATCGAGGCCACGGAATCGATAGCCGCATCGAAGCCGAAGCCCAGGAGGGAGAGGCTCCCGCTCATGAGCCCGACGACGACCGCGGTGCCCCCCGCGAGCCCGTTGATCACGATGCTCAGAACAGACAACAGGAGCGCACGCCGGAGGAGTCTGCCGCGGACGTCCATGCACGCAGCCTAGCAAGGCGGCATCCGCTCCGCCCCGCGTCGGTTCAGCTTCCCGTCAAGGGGCGCGGCGTTCTACCGTGCGGCTCGCGGGACTCACCTGCTCAATGGCGTTGTCCGACCGGCAGGGTGAACCAGAAACGGGTGATGCCGGGCGCGGAGTCCGCGCCCACCTGTCCGCCGCTGGCCTCGACGAGGCGCTGCACGATGGCCAGACCGATGCCGGCCCCGCCGCTGGCCCGATCCCGGGACTTCTCCACCCGGTAGAAGCGCTCGAAGACATGCGGCAGGTCGACCGCCGGGATCCCGACGCCCGTGTTGCTGACGGTGACGCGAGCGTATGTCGGGCCCGGCTCGGCGCGCACCACGACGGCTCCGCCTGCCGGCGTGTAGCGGGTGGCGTTCTGCAGCAGGTTGCCCATCACCTGGGCCACGGCGTCGGGCTCGCCGCGGGCCCGCACGTCGGATGGGACCTCCAGCGTCATCTGCAAGCCGGCTCGCTCGAGCCCCGGGCGGGCCAGGTCCACGGCCGTGCGGACCGCCGCCCCGAGGTCCAGCTCGGGCGGGTCGCCCGGAAGGGCGCGACTCAGGTCGCCCGTCGCCAGGCTGTCGAGTGAGCGCGACAGGCGCATCAACCGCTCGACCTCCTCTAGCAGCGACTCGACCGCGGCCCTGTCCGGCTCCACGACGCCATCGCGCATCGCCTCCAGATAGCCCTGGAGGTTCGTGAGCGGCGTACGAAGTTCGTGGCTCGCGTTGGCCACGAAGTCGCGCCGGACCTGCTCCTGGGCCTCGAGCTGCACGGCCATCTGGTTGAACGAGCCGGCGAGGCTGGCGACCTCGGTCGGGCCGGCGACGGCCACGCGTGCCGAGTAGTCGCCTCCGGCAAGCCTGCGGGCGGCGGCGCTCACCGCTCGCAGAGGCGCAGTCAGGCGGCGCGCGACGAGCACGCTGAGCACGACCGCGGCGAGGCCCGCCAGCACGAGGGCGGCGACGATGACGAGACTGACCGAACGGTCGAACATGTCGCTGGCCGCGGTGGTGCTCACGCCGTGCTCGGCCATCAAGGTGGCGAAGGTGTCACGGCCGACGGCGATGACGCCGACGGCCACGATGGCCAGGCTGACGGCGGTCGTGGCGAGGACCAGCAGGGCCACCTGCGCCCCGATGCTGCGCCACGGCCCCCTCACGGTCTCCCCTCGACGCTGGTGCCCGCCCGATAGCCCAGGCCGCGCACCGTCACGATGTACCGGGAGCTAGTGGGGGCATCGCCGAGCTTCTCCCGCAGGCGGCCGATGTGGACGTCGATGGTGCGGTCCATGACGTCACCCTCGAAAGCGCCGTAGACGAGGTCCAGGATGCGTGCCCGGGAGAGGACGCGGCCATCCGCCCCGATGATGGCGGCCAGGAGCCGGAACTCGATGGCGGTCAGATCGACCGGCCGCCCGGTGATCGTCGCCAGGTGGCGAGCCTCGTCCACCTCCAGGTCACCCAGGCGCAATGGTGCCGGGTCGCGTGCCGCACCCCGCCGCGTCCGCTCGAGCACGCGGCTGACCCGCAAGACGAGCTCGGCCGGTGAGAACGGCTTGGCCACATAGTCGTCGGCCCCACCGGCGAGGCCGGCGATCCGGTCGTCGGCGGTACCCCGCGCCGACAACATCACGACCGGCGTATCACCTGCGTGGCGGATCGCGTCGAGCATTGTCAGGCCGTCGATCCCCGGTAGCATCACGTCGAGGACGACGAGCGCCGGATGATCGGCGGCGAGGGCCTCCAGTGCGCTGCGTCCGTCGCCGACGCCGATCACCTCGAAGCCCGCCCGCTCCAGGTAGAGGGTGACCAGGCGGACGATCTTGGGGTCGTCGTCCACGACCAGGATCGGCGCACCCGTGCGGGCCTGTATGCCGTCGGCGCTGCTGGTCGGGGCGGGGCGCCATCCAGTCATCGGGTCAATCTAGCGCGGAACCGTGACGCACTCATGACGCCGGCGAGATACCACAAGGTATCCGGGCCCGGCAAGTGCCGGGCCCGGGAATAGCGCCGGATCAGCGAGCCACGAGGCCGCTGAGGCCCGCGAACGGCGCGGAGACAGTCCAGATCGGGGTGAGGGTGCCGTGCGCGCCGATGGCGAACGTGCTGATCTGCTGCGTCGCCGAGAGCAGCACATAGAGGTCACGACCGTCGGAACTCACACTGGCGTCGAGCGGGGCAGTGCCTCCGCCCGTGCTGGCGGCCAGCCCCTGGTCGAGGGTGATGCTGCCGTCCGCGTGGATGGCGTAGGACGAGATCGTCGAGCTGTGCGCATCGATGGTGTAGGCCTCTCGCCCACTCGGGGTGACGGCCACCCAGCACGCGGCGAGTTGGCCGTTGACGACCGAGGCGGACAGGGTGGTGAGATCACGCGACTGCCCGATCCGGTACGAGGACAGGGCGCTAGTGGCCGCTTCGCTGACGAACAACCGGCCGCGCCCGTCGAACGCGAAGCCGTACGGGGCCGCCCCAGCCGATGTCTGCACGTCTGGCGCGCCGGCCCGACCGAACCAGCCGACCCGGTAGGTCACGATCTCATTGGCGCCCTTCTCGGTCACCACCAGGACGCGGCCGTCGGGACTGAAGGCGATCTGCTCCGGTGACGTGCCGGCTCCGCTGAGGGGCCGCGTCCAACCTGGGACGGCTGACAGGTGCCCGCCGAAGCTGAACAGGCCAGCGATGTTGCCGCTGCCGCCGGCGTCGAGGACGTAGACCAGGTGACCGTGGATGGTGACGCTGATGGGGTCCGTACCGCCGGCCGGGGCGCGGCTGACCAGATGAAGGCTTCCGTCGGGCCCGACGGCGAAGGCGCTGACGTCGTTGCTGCCAGCATTGACCGCGAGCAAGGTGCGCCCATCAGCGCTGAGCGCGATGGACCCCTGCGAGGCGAGACCGGCGCCAGTGCCGTTGCCGCCCGTGGGGTAGTTCGCGGACCAGGTCAGCGTCCCATCGGCATGCCGCTGATATGCGGCGACAGCGTTGCCGCTCGCCGCGTTCGTTTCGATGTAGACCGTGCCAGCGTGGTCGCTTGACGCCGCGACGGCGCCGGGCCCGACGATGGCCAGTGCTGCCGCGGCGATCGTCACGGCCGCCAGGATTCGATGGTGCATCCGATGCGTCTCCTCTCAACGTCCCCGGTCGGCGGTGCCGGGCCGGTTCAGGGTGGGACGCACCCGTGACGTGCCGATGACCATCGGGTGACGGATTCGTGACGTCGGTCCGGCGCCTCGTCCTGGGGCTGGTGCACTCGCCTGTCGTGACGGACACGAGACTGGCGACGATCACTCCTGGCAGGAGCTCGACAGATCCCGGACGGCCGTGCCACACACCCCGGGCGCATCCATGCCGTTCACCTAGACGATGGCCGCCCTTGGGATGTCCGGGTCGGTCCGTGCTGTCGATGCCACGACCCGCAGATTGCCGGTCCGTCCGGGGATCTCGATCTCGCGCTCGGCCGGCGGATCTCCCAGGCCGGCCCGGTCCCACGCCGCACGACTGATCAGGAGCTCACCGGGTCCCGCGATCCCGCCCAGGCGGGCGGCGATGTTGACGGTGTCACCCAGGGCCGTGAAGTCGAGCTTCTCATCGCTGCCGACGACGCCCACGAAAGCCTCGCCAGTGTGGACGCCCGCCCCGACCAGGAGTCCTTTCGTAACGAGGCCATCGAGCTCCACGGCCTTCAGGATCGCCCGGCCTGCCATGACGGCCCGTGCGGCGTGATTCTCGCCGGTGATGACCGGGATGAACAAGGCCATCACACCGTCGCCGAGGAACTTGTCGATGATCCCTCCGTTGTCGTCGATGGCGGCCGCAGCGGACCGGTAGTAGGCCTGGATCAGGCTTCGGAAGTCCGAGGCGGACGACCGTTCGGCCAGGCTGGTCGACCCGCGGACATCGGCGAACACGACGCTGATCTCGAGCTCGGCACCTCCGGGATGCCCGTTCAGCTTGCCGAAGCAGGCTTTGCAGAGCAGCGGGTTGTCCCGCATGGGGCCATGCCAGAACAGGCGTGCCACCGCTCCGCCGATCCCCTGCGTCGGCGAGGCGCAGACCTTGCAGCGCGGCGCGGCGGGCAGGTGCCGCCAGACCCGTCGGACCTCCTCGAGGCTCGGGTCCTCACCACTCAGCATCGCCCGCCATTTGGCCGTCACGGGATCGTCCATGGGCATCAACCGATGGTAGCCGTGCTCCCATCAGACGCAAGCCTCCGCTGCGCCGGAGCTACGGGACCTGCACTCGGCGCGTGGCCTACGGGACGCCCGAGGAGGAATGGCGAACGCTTCTGATCGGTGAGCACCCTGCGGTGCCGCGCTGAGGATGGGATCCGCCCTCACACCGCCTCGTGCGCCCAGCCGGGAAGCTTCGAATGAGGCTCGGCCTAAGCTTTGGCTCGGGGCGTCCTTCGGGTTCGCAGTTGCGCATCGGGGGAACGTTGGCGTCGCTGCGACGTGCGTGGGAGCGTGTCGCGGGCTGCTCGGCCGCATCGGGCGAGCGTGGCCGGTCGTGCGAAGGGGGAGATGGATGGCTTCGCCAGGGTCTGCGGGGTGCCAACGTTCCACGGGTGTGCGTCTGAAGCGGCCATGAAGGCGGACCGGCGCCCGGGCCAGCTTCAGCCGTCGGAGGGAGCCGCCTCCGCACCGTGGCGCGCATCCCCGTCGAGCGGCGTGCGTGACAGGTGAGACGGCCACCAGTTGCGGTCGCCCAGCAGGACCACCAGCGAGGGCACCAGCAACGAGCGCAGCAGGAAGGTGTCCATGAGGATCCCGGCGGCCACGCCGTAGCCGATCTGCTGGATCTGGCCGCCGCCGGCCGAGCCACCGGCGATGGCCAGCACGGCGAACGTGCCGCCCAGGATCACGCCGGCCGTGGTGATGGTGCCGCCCGTCCGCCCGATGGCGCGGGCCACCGCATCACGCAGGGGCAGGGCATGGGCCTCCTCCCGGATGCGGGACATGATGAGGATGTTGTAGTCGGACCCCAGGGCCATGAGGAAGACGAACATCAGGAACGGCAGGATGAAGTTGAGCCCGTCCTGCCCGCCCAGGTGGACGAAGACGATGCCCACCAGGCCCAGCGAGGCCAGGTACGAGAGGACGATGCTGGCGACGAGGTAGAGCGGTGCGACAAGGCTCCGCAGCACGACCGCCAGCAGCAGGGCGATGAGGACCGCCACGATGGGGATGATCCGCTCCAGGTCGGTGCCGGAGATGTGGCTCACGTCATAGGCCAGGGCCGTGTTGCCGAAGACACCGTCGGCCGACGCGCCGGCCGCCTGGGCCACCCGATCGACATCGGCGCGCATCGGCGGCACGGCCTCGAGGGCGGCCGGGCTGGAGGCGTCGCCGCTCTGGAAGGCGACCGAGAACTGGATCGTGCGCCCGTCGGGGCTGATGAGCTGGGCCGTGGCCCGGTAGGCGTTGTAGAGGAGCGCCGGCACGGCGTTTGTGGCCGGCTCGGGCGGCAGCTGGGCGGCTGGGCCAAGCGCCGTGTGCAGTTGGACCAGCTGGTCGGTCGTGAGGGGGATGCCGTTCGGATTCAGGGGGCCGACGAGACCGCTGAACTCGGTCACCTGGCCCAGGCCGGTCTGGGCGCGGGTGAGCACCGCCGGGTCGTCCCACACGGACGTGGGGAACTGCATGAGGACGGCGCTCCGCCCGGCAAGCGACGAGGGAAAGTGGGCCTGGATGAGGGCGGTCCCAGCCGCGGAGTCGGTGCCGCTGGGACTCGAGTTCACATCGCCGAAGCCGGCCACGCCGGTCGTCAGGAGCGTGGCGCCAAGGGCCGCGAAGAGCGCCACGCCGGCGGTCAGCGTGATGCCCGGCCGGCGCGTGACGATGACGCCGATGCGGTCCCACAGGCCGGCCCGGTCCTCGTGCCGCATGGCCGTGCCCGTCGGCCAGAAGACGGCCCGGCCGAAGATCGCCAGCAGCGCCGGCAGGAGCGTGAGGCCGGCCAGCAGCATCAGCCCGATGCCGATGGCGAGCGCGGGGCCCAGGCTCTGGTAGAAGGCGAACTCGGCCAGCACGAGGCTCATCAGCGCGGCGATGACGGTGAAGGCGGAGAAGGTGATCGACTCACCCACCCGGCTCACCGAGCGGATGACGGCCTCCTGTGGCGCCAGGCCCCGGCGCAGCTCCTCGCGCACGCGGAACACGAGGAAGACGCCGTAGTCGGTGCCCGCGCCCAGGATCAGGACGATGAGCAGCAGCTGG
Source organism: Candidatus Limnocylindrales bacterium (assembly GCA_036561685.1). Taxonomy (GTDB): domain Bacteria; phylum Chloroflexota; class Limnocylindria; order Limnocylindrales; family CSP1-4; genus DASPUH01. Next base: position 12,007 of record DATBOX010000161.1, read on the forward strand.
GTGATCGATGAGACCTGGACGCCGATGTTCGTGGACTCGGCGATGACCGGCCCCGAGAGCACGAGCACGAAGGCCGCCGGGATCAGCGTGATGAGGGGCGCGAGCACGGCCCGGAACGCCAGCAGCAGCAGGACGATGATGAAGAGCAGCGAGAGCTGCGACGTCTGGTCCTGCGACGAGCCGGTCGCCTTGATCGTGTCGATCTGCGTCGCCAGCTGGCCGGTGAGGTGGATCTGCAGGCCGGCCGGTGCCCCAGCCGCCGTGAAGGTGGCCCGGATGGCGTCGACCACGCCGGTCGCCTCGGGCCCGCCGCTGAAGGCGACCACCGTCGCCTGCAGGAGCGCCTGACGCGCCTGGCCGTCACTGGAGACGCCCAGGTCCAGGACCAGCTTCACCCGCGGGACCTGGCGGATCTGCGCCTCGAGCTTGTCGACGGCGGCGTTGTCGGCGGCCGTCAGCCCTCCGTCGCGGGCCACCACGAGCGTGGCAGAGGCGAGTGAGGCGTTCTGGAACGGCGCGGCCAGGTTCGCCGCCTGCATGCTCGGGGCGTTCGCCGGGAGGAAGCCGCTGGTGGTGTCCTTGGCCACGTCGCTCAGCGAGGGCAGAGCCTTGACCGCCAGCACGGTGCCGACGATCCAGACGACCACGATGAGGAACCGGAAACGGACGCTGAAACGCCCGAGGCGCGTGAAGAGGTGGCTCAAGGGGTCCCTTTCGCCGTTGGGCTGGTCACTCGGGGCGCTGGACGATCGTGCCTCGATGGATCGGGGCGTCAGCTCCACGCAGGTCCGGGCGCCCGCTGGCCACCGGTTCGCCCTGGCGCCGCAGGAGCGCTTCGGCCTCCGCCGCCGCGCGCGCCTCGAGCTCCCGCCGTCGCGACACGACCATCAGCTCGACGGTCCCCTCCACGTCGTCGGTCACGGGCAGGAGATCCAGGTCCGGTGCTCCGATCTTGTCCTCCGCCGCCACGCGATCCCGCAGCCAGGCCAGCAGCCCGCCCCAGTAGTCGCTGCCGAACAGGACGATGGGGAAGTGCTCGATCTTGCCGGTCTGGACCAGCGTGACCGACTCGAACAGCTCGTCCAGGGTGCCGTACCCGCCGGGGAAGATGACGAACCCCTGGGCGTACTTGACGAACATCGTCTTGCGCACGAAGAAGTACTTGAAGTCGACCGACAGGTCCAGGTAGCCGTTGGAGGCCTGCTCGTGGGGCAGCTCGATCGTGCAGCCCACGGAGTAGCCGCCGGCCTCCCGGCAGCCCTTGTTGACGGCTTCCATGATGCCCGGCCCGCCGCCGGTGATGACTGCGAAACCCGCCCGCGCCAGGCCCGCGCCCAGCCGCTCCGCGGCGCGGTAGGCGGGGTCCTTGCGGGGCGTGCGCGCCGAGCCGAAGACGGTCACGGCCGGCCCCAGCCGGGCCATCGCGTCGAATCCCTCCACGAACTCGCCCTGGATCCGTAGGGCGCGCCAGGCATCGCTTTCCAGGAAGGCCGTGTCGGCATACGGCTTGCCCTGGAGGAACTTGTGATCCTCCGTGGCCCGACTGGCCGCGCTGGCGCGGGTGGGGCGCGGCTCTTGTGGTCGCGACGTGGTCATGCGCCGCAGGATAGCCACCGGCGGCCGCGCGCGCCGCGATGACCTAGCATCGGGCCGTGCCGGTGATCGTGCGAGCCCTGACGTTCCCCGCCCCGCCTGACGCGGTGTGGGCGCTGCTGGTCGATCTCGAGCGCCAGCCGACCTGGATGCGCGACCTCAGATCGATCACCGCTTCGGACACCGGGCCGCTTGGCGTCGGCTTCCGCGCGGTGGGCCGGGTGCGCATGTTCGGGGTGACCCAGGAGGACCCCATCGAGGTGACCTACTTCGAGCCCGGCCGCCACTTCGGCATGACCCATGGCGGCGCCTTCACCGGGCGCGCCGACTTCTGGCTGGAGCCGCTGCCCGGCGGCCGGCGGACGCGGGTGACGTGGCGCGAGGAGCTGCGGCCCGATGCCCGCCGGCTGGGCCTGCCGGCGACCGTCGGTCCGCTCCTGCGGCTCCTGGATCCGTTCTTCGGGCCGGTCTTCGAGGTGATCTTCCGGGCTGACCTGCGCCGCCTGCGTGCGCTGTCGATAAGCGGCTGATAAGAGCCAGCCAAGCGGCCATCCCTAGGGTGGCGAGTGCCGATCGCGCCAAGGGGCGCGATGCCCGCTCGTGAGGCCACCGGAGGATGACCGACCATGAACTTCGCCGCCCTGTCGCGCTTCCGCCCCGACCACCTGGTCGCCCCGCTGCCCGCCTCGGGCGGGCTCCTGTCGGTCGCGGTCCTGGTCGCCGCCGTCGTGCTCGTCCTCGCCGCGTGGATCATCGCGGCCCAGCTTGACCCCGACCTGATCGGCAGCTGGCGATGGTCGGACGGGCTCCGCCAGCTCGCCTGAGCCCCC